>NZ_JBSHDN010000004.1:0-106420 GCF_053616335.1 Nocardiopsis sp. NPDC055824 | reverse complement strand
TCCGACACGCGTCCGGCCCCGCTCCCCGGGGAGCGGGGCCGGACGCGTGTCGGACGGCTCTCCCGGCCACAGCCTCCGCGCAACGAATCCATAACTCCCGCGTGCCCGGCCCCACCTGGGGCGGAGTCCGCCGGGTCTCGTCCGGGGCTTCTCGTCCGCCCAGGTCAGGGGCGAATGTGAACAGCATGTTCACGTTTGCCCAGCCCCCGCGGAGGCGGATAGAACGGGTCGGCCGCACGGGCCGTCTCCGGTCCGACCGGGACCCGGGCGGCACGTCGACCGAGGGGGAAGCGATGACCGTGCTGGTGACCGGCGCGACGGGGAACGTGGGCAGGCTCGTCGTCCGGCGGCTGCACGACGAGGGCGTGCGGGTCCGGGCGATGACCAGGAACTCCCGGCGCCCGGACCTGCCCGCAGGGGTCGAGGCCGTCCGCGGCGACCTCGCCTCCCCCGACACCCTCTCCGAGGCCCTGCGCGGCGTCGACCGGCTCTACCTCTTCCCGGTCCCCGAAACCGCCTCCGAGGTTGTGGGGCGTGCGGTGGAGGCCGGGGTGCGCCGTATCGTCACCCTCTCCTCGGGCGCCGTCACGGGCGGGTACGACACCGACTTCCACCTACCCGTCGAACAGGCCGTGGAGCGCTCGGGGGCCGAGTGGACGCACGTCCGCCCCGGAGAGTTCGCGCTCAACAAGCTGTGGCTCTGGGGACCCTCCATCCGCGCCGGGAGCGTCGTCCGCGACCCCGCCCCGGAGGCGGCCTGGTACCCGACGCACGAGGCCGACATCGCCGACGTCGCCGTGGCGGCCCTCACCGGGGAGGGGCACGCCGGCACCGCGCACACCTTCGGCGGGCCCGAGCTGATCAGCCACCGGGAGCAGGTCGGGGCGATCTCCCGGGCCCTGGGACGCGCGATCCGCTTCGAGGTGGTCACACCGGAGGAGGCGCGCGGGCACTACCGCGCGCAGGGCGGGTTCGCGGCCGACAACGCCGACATGCTGCTCGGGTTCACGGACTACTCCGGGGACGGGACCGACCCCGGCGCCTGGGCCGACGCGGTCGGGGAGGCAGCGGCGGCGGCCGCGCCCGCCACGGCGGGCGAGGTGACCGGGCGGCCCGCACGGACCTTCGCGGAGTGGGCACGGGACCACGCCGACGACTTCCGCTGAGCGGCGGTAGGCCGGCCGTACCCGTGCCGGTGCGCTGTCGTGACCGGCCCGTCCCCTGCCGGAAGGCCCCCGCGGGAACGGGTCCGTGCGGGGCGGGACCGGGTCGGGGGCACGCGGTACCGCTGCGGACCGTGTCGGGGCAGCACGGTGCCGCCGGGCCCCGCGGGCCCCTGTCATCGGGACCCCCTGTCATCGGGCCCTGTCATACAAGCCGACACCGCCTGCTCCTGCACCGCCAGGCCCGTCCACAGCCTGTGGACGACTCTCGTCCACCCGTCGGAGGAGCGGGACGGGCGTGCGCGGAGAGTGACGGTCCACGGGCGGCCCTCCCTTCCGCTCCCCGAGGAGGGCGGGGCGAGGGTGCGGCGGGCCGGGGGAACGCGGCGGGGCGGGCCCCCTTCTCGGGAGACCCGCCCTCGATTCGTGTCAGCCTTTGTCAGCAGCCGGAGTGAGTCCGGCCGTTCCCCCCGGAATCGGCACAGACCGGGGAGATCACTCCGTACGCTGGCTGGGGATTCCGGCCAGCAGAGCGCGGACCTCAGTCTCGCGGTAGCGGCGGTGTCCGCCCAAGGTGCGGATCGAGGTCAGCTTGCCCGCCTTGGCCCAGCGTGTCACGGTCTTGGGGTCCACGCGGAACATGGTGGCAACCTCGGCGGGGGTCAACAGGGGCTCCGCCTCGGGCGTGCGAGTTGACATGTGTACGGCCTCTCCTCCTGGATCTGTGTGCCGATCCTTGAGCCTTAATCCTGGCACTTGGCCCGGATGTCCAATATTTGCACTACGTCTATATTGGCATCACCCGAGGTGATTGTGCGACCACTCCAAGCAACTTTGCACGTGGGAGGCCAAAGAAAGCCGCCCGTGGCCGCGTCACGCTAAGTGATTCTAGCGACACGTTTAGTGGCATGTGGCGTATTCGGTCAAAACTTCGTTCTCCGGCCTCGTTTTTCTCTATCCGGAGTTCCTGAAGTGCTACGGAAGCCTGACCGAAACCCGCTCTCCGAGCTCGTGCTCGGGTGGTGCGGTCCCCGGCCGGTCGCCGTGCGGAGGGAAGTGGTGTGCGTCGGTGGAGGCGGGTCCCGCGGGGGTCGGCCGACGGGTCGGGCCGCGTGGATTCCCGGCGTGGCAAGGGTTTTCTGATTACTGAGAGTGCACTCAGTGATCGACTGGCTACAGTCTATGCCGATCCCTATCGGGCGTTATGCCCAGTTTCACCATGCTTGATGTCGTGCGCGGGCGACGCCGGATCTCGCACCGTTTTCACGTGCGAAAAAGCTTGTGGGGGGAGTGAGAAACCTGGTGTACCAGGTTGGCGTCCGGCGTGGCGCACCTGTGTTCGGCGCCTCGGATGACGACAGTGCACCCCCGGGTGTCCACGAAAGTGTGCACAACACATGACCCTCAGTTGGCGTGCTGGAGGGCGCGCACCGACTTCCAGCGCCGCGTGATCCGCTCCCTCAGCTCCAGCACGCGCTCGGCGTCCCCCTTGGCCAGGGCCTCCACCGCCCCCGCGACCTCGGCGACCGACCGGTCCTCGCCCAGGTGGTCGTCGCTGAGCAGGTGGGGCAGGCCGCCGTAGTCCAGCTCCAGCAGCGAGTCGGGGTGGGCGGTCAGGGACAGCCAGTCCACCAGCTGCTCGGTGGAGGCCGACACGGCGTGCTCGCCGATGTACTCCCGCAGCACCGCCGCGGTGTGCTCCAGCCGCCGTTTCGCCAGCGCCGTCCGCGTCAGGTACAGGAGCGTCCGGGTGGAGTTCGCCGACAGGACCAGGCACCGCTCCCGCTCCTCGAACGGGACGAACCACGGGACCGGGATGGTCCAGTTGCTCGACAGGATGCCCGGCCGCACCGTCCCGCCGGAGTCGCGCCACTCCCGGTACCCGTCCTCCGCCCGCTCGGCCTCCGGCCCGGGCACGAACGCCTCGCTCAGGGCCACCGGCGTCGCGGCGCTGAACTCGGCGAAGGCCCGCCACGACCGCAGCCGGGTCTGCCACGGGCAGACGTACAGGCGCTCGTCCACCCGGCGGAGGTAGGCGTCACGGCTCTCCTCCTCGGGCGCCACCACCGGAGGCGTGGTGATGAGGCGGTTCAGGCTCTCGGTGTGCTCCGCCGCGAGCGCGTTGACCCGCCGGGGCCTGCCGGGCGAGGTCGCGTAGGCCTCCCAGTACCTGCGGTCGCGCGGAGGGAAGGACTCGATCGGCTGGTAGACGCGGAGGTAGGCGGTGTAGGGCAGCACGATCGAATCGTGGCACATATCGTTGCGTGTGGCACTCACCTCCGGAACGCCCTTCCGGCCCGCGATCCGTGCGCGCACCACATCCGTCACACCCGGGTGGCGTAGGCACGACGGGGGCCGACCAGGTACGGTTGTGTGTGTACGTAAGCTGACGCCTGTCGTCAGTCGCGTTTGACGGCCGTCAGCCCGATAGTGCGGGTTAGTAAGTGATCTCGGGTTCGTCGGAACCCAATCGTTGAGGGGGTCGAGCCAATGGGGCGCGGCCGAGCCAAGGCCAAGCAGCAGAAGGTCGCCCGGAAGCTCAAGTACAGCTCCGGTGGGACCGACCTTGATCGGCTGCGGTCGGAGCTGGGTGTCGCTGAGGACGAGGGGTCTCCCTCCGGGCCGTTGGGTCCGGACGAGTCCCACACGGATTCTCAGGACGATCTGGTCGACCGTTACGCGGATCTTGCCGACAAGTACTCGGACTCCGACAAGTAGCACGGAGTGGGCCGAGACTTCTGGTCGCTCGGGACGACAACCGCTGACCTGTAGCGGTTACGGCTTGCCCGCGGGGAAGCCGTCGCGGACAGGTGGATATAGCCGGTGCGAACCACTCTGGTGGTTCGCACCGGCTATGTTCGCGTCCGTTTCTCACGCGTCCCGGTACTCGCCGGTCAGGGCGCAACGCCCGGAACCGGCCGTCACCGTGCCCAGCCTCCAGGCCGGGACGCCCCGGTCCGCGAGGACCTCCAGCGCGCGTGCGGCGTCCTCCGCCGCGACGATCGCCACCATGCCCACGCCCATGTTGAACGTGGCCTCCATGTCCTCGCGGCCCACGCCGCCCTTGTCGGCGAGGTAGCCGAACACGGGGGCGGGCGCCCAGGTGGAGCGGTCCAGCTCGGCGTCCAGGTGGCCGGGCAGGGACCGGGACAGGTTCGCCGCCAGGCCGCCGCCGGTGATGTGCGAGTAGGCGTGCACCTCGACCTCGCCCGTCAGCGCGACGCAGTCCTTGGCGTAGACCCGGGTCGGGGTGAGCAGGACCTCGCCCAGGACCCCGTCCAGCTCCGGCACGTGTGCGAACAGGTCCAGGTCCGCCCGGTCGACGATGTGCCTGACCAGGGAGTAGCCGTTGGAGTGGGGGCCGGAGGAGGCCATCGCGATCACCGCGTCGCCCTCGCGGACCCGCTCCTGGCCCAGGATCGCGTCGCCCTCGACCACGCCCGTGCCCGCGCCGGCCAGGTCGTACTCGCCGGGCTCCATCGCGCCCGGGTGCTCGGCGGTCTCCCCGCCGATCAGCGAGCAGCCCGCCTGGTGGCAGCCCTCGGCGATGCCGCCGACGATCTCTGCGATGCGCTCGGGGACCACGGAGCCGCAGGCCACGTAGTCGGTCATGAACAGCGGCTCCGCGCCGCTCACCACGAGGTCGTCGACGACCATGCCGACCAGGTCGATGCCGATCGTGTCGTGCTTGTCCATCTGCTGGGCCAGCATGACCTTGGTGCCCACGCCGTCGGTGGAGGTCGCCAGGACCGGGTCCTTGTACTTGCCGACGTCCAGGCGGAACAGGCCCGCGAAGCCGCTGGCGTCGGTGACCTGCTCCGGCCGGCGGGTGCGCGCCACGTGGCGCTTCATCAGGTCGACGGCGCGCTCACCGGCGGCGATGTCGACGCCCGCGGCCGCGTACGCGCCCGTCGCCCCTGTGCTGTCGGCTGCCACGCGAGATCTCCTCGTGCTGTGTTGCGGTGGTTGGGCCGCCCCGCGGCCCGTCTGCGGGCACGGCGGAGCGAACGCGCGGCGGGCCCGACCGGCCCGCCGCGCGGTGGTTACTTGTCGCTGGTCGCCAGCGTCGAGCCCTCCGGGGTCCCGCAGGACTTCTCCAGCAGGAACTTGCCCCTGGAGTCGGCGTCGACCTCGATGGGGTACACGCCGTCGAAGCAGGCCCGGCACAGCTCGTTCTTCGGCACCTCGGAGGCCGCGATGAGCTCGTCGAGGCTCACGTAGGCCAGGGAGTCGGCGTTCACCGACGCGGCGATCTCGTCCACGCCCAGGTTCGCGGCGATGAGCTCGGCGCGGGTGGCGAAGTCGATGCCGTAGTAGCAGGGCCACAGCACGGGCGGGCTGGAGATGCGCACGTGCACCTCCGCGGCGCCCGCGTCGCGCAGCATCCTGACCAGGGCGCGCTGGGTGTTGCCGCGCACGATGGAGTCGTCCACGACCACCAGGCGGCGGCCCTGGATGACCTCGCGCAGCGGGTTCAGCTTGAGCCGGATGCCCAGCTGGCGCAGGGTCTGGCTGGGCTGGATGAAGGTGCGGCCCACGTAGGAGTTCTTGACCAGGCCCTGGGCGAAGGGGATACCGCTGGCCTCCGCGTAGCCCACCGCGGCGGGCGTGCCCGACTCCGGCACCGGGATGACCAGGTCGGCGTCCACGGGGTGCTGCCTGGCGAGGCGGCGGCCCACCTCGACGCGCGTGGAGTTGACGTTGCGCCCGGCGATGGTGGTGTCCGGGCGGGCCAGGTAGACGTACTCGAACAGGCAGCCCTTGCGGCGGGCGGGGGCGAAGCGGCGCGAGCGCACCCCGCGCTCGTCGATGGTGAGGAGCTCGCCGGGCTCGATCTCGCGGACGACGGTGGCGCCCACGATGTCCAGCGCGGCCGTCTCACTGGCGACGACCCAGCCGCCCGCACCCGAGGTCTCGCCGAGGCGGCCCAGCACGAACGGGCGGATGCCCTGCGGATCGCGTGCCGCGTACAGGGTGTTCTCGTCCATGAACACCAGGGAGAAAGCGCCCTTGACCTTCGGAAGCAGCTCGAGGGCGGCGTCCTCCACGGAACTCCCGCGCTTGGCCTGGTCGGCCAGCAGGTTCGTCAGGACCTCGGTGTCGGTGGTCGCGCCGCGGCGGGTGTCCGGCAGCATCGCGGCCAGTTCCGGGGTGTTGATGAGGTTGCCGTTGTGGCCGAGCGCGAGACCCCCCTCGCGTGCGGTGTAGAAGGTCGGCTGTGCGTTCTCCCACACCGGCGACCCGGTCGTGGAGTAGCGGCAGTGGCCGATCGCGAGGTGGCCTCGCAGGGAGTCCAGGGTCGCCTCGTTGAAGACCTGGGAGACGAGCCCCATGTCCTTGTAGACGACGATCCGTTCCCCGTCGCTCAGTGCGATGCCCGCGGATTCCTGGCCGCGGTGTTGCAGAGCGTAGAGACCGAAATAGGTGAGCTTGCTGACTTCTTCGCCGGGTGCCCAGACCCCAAATACGCCGCAGGCGTCCTGCGGGCCGCGTTCGAGCGGATCGAGGTCCATGGAGAGCCGGCCGTCGGAGTACGACACACCCACAGCTTAGTGCCTGCCTGTCAGCACGGCACCACCCGGGGAGGGGCCGGCCAGAGGGGCAGGTGTCCGGACAGGTCGGAGCGGGCGCCGCTCGCCTGCACCCGGTGCTCGGAAACCCCCTGCTCCCAGGAGGTGTGGCCGGTCGCCATGCGCAGCCAGGTGAGCGGGTCGGTCTCCACGACCCCGGGCGGGGTGCCGCGGGTGTGACGGGGCCCCTCGATCACCTGTACGGCGCCGTGCGGGGGCACGCGCACCTCCAGGCTGCGTCCCGGCGCCCGGTCGGCCAGCACCGCGAGCGTGCCCCTCACGGCGGCCTTGACGGCGCCCCTCAGGGGCTCCTCCGCGCGCAGCACCGCCCGCGCGCACGCGGCGACGGCGGCCTCGTCGTCGCCCTCGAAGGGGGCCTCCCCCAGGGCCGAGAGCTGTTCGTCCAGGGACTCGCGGAGGCGCCTGGCGGCGCTCGCGCTCAGAGCGGATGGCATGGACAGAAGCCTAGAGGGGCCCGTGCGGCGCGGATCCGGGGTCATCGCAAGTGTGAACCGACGGGGTACTTGTCATAGCGGCGGAATGGCCCGAAGGTGGACATCACAGAACGCCGGTGGAGCTGTCCACCGGTCTCCGCTCGATTGGGTGATTCCTGTCTCAGCGCTCCGCTGGCCAGCGGGAGCGGGACACGGTAGCGTCCCGAACCGTCCCGGTGTCGCCGAGATTGGGAGGATTGCGATGGAACCCGCGCCCCAAGCAGTTCCACGCGTCGGCTTCAGGAGATGAACGCGGGGTGACCGGGCCCGCACCCGCCCGCCCTCCCCGCTCCCGGGCCCCTGCCGCGCCGCGCACCCGCGCTGGACCAGCTGCCCGGCGCGCTTAACATCCACGAAGGAACACCACCGCACCATCGGGAGAACGACGTGCGCCTGAGCTTGCGCCCGCGTGATGACAGCTACTACGAGATGTTCACCGATTCGGCCAACAACCTGGTCATCGGTGCGCGCCTGTTGGTGGAGCTGATGAGTGACGGCGCCGACCGGGAGGCCATCACCGAGAAGATGCGCGCCTGCGAACACGCGGGCGACGACGCCACCCACGCGATCATGCGCCGCCTGAACAAGAGCACGGCGACGCCCATCCACCGGGAGGACATCTACCGGCTGGCCTCGAACCTGGACGACGTCATGGACTCCATGGACGCCGCCGTCGACCTCATCGGCCTCTACGGCCTGGAACGGCTTCCGAAGGGGATCATCGACCAGATCGAGGTGCTCGAACGCGCCGCCGAGCTGACGGCCGAGGCGATGCCGCGGCTCCGCTCCCTGGAGGACCTGACCCGGTACTGGATCGAGATCAACCAGCTGGAGAACCAGGCCGACCGCATCTACCGCAAGCTCCTCGCCCACCTGTTCAGCGGGGAGTACGACGCCCTGACGGTGCTCAAGCTCAAGGACGTCATCGAGGAGCTGGAGACCGCCGCCGACGCCTTCGAGCACGTCGCGAACACGGTGGAGACCATCGTCGTCAAGAACAGCTGACCCGGCCCCCGCGCCCGAGATCCCTTCCCCCGTCCCCCGTCCCCCTTCCTGCCGTCACCGGGGCTCCCGCGTACGCGCCCTCCCTCCCGCCGCACACCTTCCGGACCCCCGTCCGGCTCCCCCCGGGCGGTCCGGGGAGGGGGCGGTGACGGCGCATGGTCCTCCTTCCCGTTCCGCACGGCCCCGGACCCCGGTGCGGGGCCCGCACGCCTACCCCGGGGCCTGTCGGCGCGGGAGCCGCTCCGCCGGGCCGCCCGCCCCCTCGGGACGGCCGCCGGGCTCCGGCGACCGCTCCGGACGGCCGTCCGCCTCCCGGGGGCCCGGGGCGTCGAGCGAGCGGAACGCCGGCGCGAGGAGGGCGGCGATCGCGGTGGCGCCCGCGAGCGCGGCGACCACCGCTCCCGCGACGGGCAGGCCGGCGGCGGTGGCGACGGCCGCGAGCGGGGCGCTGGTGAGGGCGGGGGCGGAGAGCATGACGGTGTTCTGGGCCCCGAGCACCCGGCCGCGCATCGCGTCGGGGGTGGCCTCGACGGTCAGGACGCCGAGCACGGCCGAGGCCGGGGCGTAGGTGAGTCCGACCAGGGCGGCGGCGCCCAGCACCAGCCACGGGGAGGCCATGCTGCCCACCGCGCCGAACCCGACCAGCGTGCCGAGCATGCCGACGACGAACCAGCTGCGGCGGCGGACCCTCCCGGCGGTGGCCGCGTAGAGGGCGGATCCGGCGATGCTCCCGGCGGCGATCGCGCTCAGCGTCAGCCCGGTCAGCTCGGGAAGGCCCTCACCGGTGAAGTAGGCGGGCATGAGGGTGGTCTGGAGGGAGCTCAGCACGGCGACGAGCATCGCGGTGACCAGGGTGGCGCCGAGGACGAGGCGGCTGCGGCCCAGGAACCTCCACCCGTCCAGCAGGTCGGCCCCGGCCCGGCGCACCGCGCCGCCGGCGGCGGACGGGTCGCGGCGCCGCTCCGGGACGGCTCCGGCCCGGGGATCGAGCACGAGCGTCGTCGCGGCGGCGAGCAGGCTCGTCGCGGCGGTCGCGAGAAGGAGCGCGGGGGTCAGTCCGAGCAGGCCGACGAGGAGTCCGCCCAGGCCGGGGCCGGCCAGCAGCAGGACGTTGCCCACCGTCTCGCGGGTGGCGATCAGCCGGTCGAGCCGGCGCGGCCCGGCGGGGCCGAGCGCGGCGAGGGCGGGCAGCAGCGTCTCCTGGGCGGTCATCCCCGGTGCCCGGACCACCGCTCCGACGACTCCCAGCGCCAGGAACCAGGCCATGTCCAGGCCCCGGAGGGCGTCGACGACCGGCAGCGCCGCCACCGTCAGCGCGGCGAGCAGGTCGGAGGCGACCGATACCCTGCGGCGGTCGACCCGGTCGACGAGCAGCCCGGCGACGAGCCCGGTCACGGCGGAGGCCGCCGTCGCCGCGGTCGCGAGCACGCCCGCGGCCAGGACGTCGCCGGTGCGGTCGAGGACGAGCAGCGGCATCACGACAGCGGCGATGCCCTTGCCCAGCAGGGACAGCGCGTACGAGGCGAAGTAGACCGCGGAGCTGCGGCGCACGGCCGCCTCACCTCCCACCGGTGGTCGCCACGTGCCTCGGCGGTCGCCGGGGACCGGGGTCCGGCGACCGGCCGGGCAAGCTCCCGGTGCGCTCCGGCGACGGGGGGAGGCCCTCCGTCGCGGTCAGGGCGGGCGGTGCCATGAGAGGCCCCTCTCGTTCGTGTCCGGTGACGCGGGTCCGGACACCACGAGACCCCGTGCCCTCACGGCACACTCAAGGGCCGGCGGCTGTGAGGCACGACACGCGGCCGGGGCGGGAGCGGGCGACGGGCACGCCCTCCCCGCCCGTCGCGGGGCCGGCGGGAGGGCCGTGCCCCCGCCCGCCCGGGGAGCCGCTCACGCCTCCCTGTAGAGGACCAGGTGCTCGTGGTGGAGCACGCCGTCCCGGATGTCGCCGGTGGCGGTGAAGCCCGTGTCGTCCACGTAGTCGATGTGGTTCCCGGTCACCGTGTAGCGGCCGGTGTACGCACTGCGCCTCGTGCCGCGCGCCTCGTCGTACCGCCCGTCGGGGCGGAGCTCCTGCCGGATGTGGCCGTCCGCGGTCGTCCACATGCCCACCACGTCCGGCCGCCGCTCCCCGTTCGCTCCCGCTGTGCTCTCCGTGTTCGTCGCCACTGTCCCGTGCCTCCTCGGTGATCGGTTCCCCCGGAGTCTGGGGCGCCGGGACCGGACCGGCCAGGACGCCCCGTGCCAGGGAGTGGCACACCCAGGCAGCCCGCCGGACTCCGGCGTAGCCTGGGCGCATGAGCGGCAACGACCTCGGAGACCTCCTACGCGCGCACAGGGCCCGGATCCGTCCGGAGGACGCCGGAGTGCCCACCTACGGACCCCGCAGGGTCGCGGGCCTGCGCCGAGAGGAGGTGGCGGTCCTGGCAGGCATGAGCAGCGACTACTACGCCCGACTGGAGCAGGGGAGGGAGCGCAACCCGTCGGCGCAGGTGCTCGAGGCCGTCAGCGCGGTCCTGAGGCTCGACGACGACACCCGGGAGCACCTGTACCGCCTGGCGGGCGCGGTGCCCGAGGACGCGCGCCGCCGCGACGCGGTGGAGACGGTAGCCCCGGAGCTGCGCCAGCTCCTCGACGGGTACCCCAACACCCCGGCGTTCGTGCTCAACCCCGCCCTGGACATCCTGGCCGCCAACGCGCTGGCCGGGGCGCTGTTCTCGCCGTTCGCGAGGGCGGACAACCTGGCCCGCATGGTCTTCCTCGATCCGGCCGCACGCTCCTTCTACGCGAGGTGGGAGCGGGCGGCGCGCATGACGGCGGCGAGCCTGCGCCACGCGGCGGGGCTGGACCCGCACCACCCCGGGCTCGTCTCGCTGGTCGCGGAGCTGACCGGCGGTAGCGCGGACTTCGCCGACCTCTGGCGGTCCCACACCGTGCGCGGCAAGACCGGCGAGGCCAAGGAGTTCGTCCACCCGGACGTCGGGGCGCTCTCGCTGGTCTACCAGTCCTTCGACGTGCGCGGGGCCCGGGGCCAGCAGCTCGTGATCTACCACGCCGAGCCCGGGAGCAGGAGCGCGCAGGCGCTGGCGCTGCTGGGCACGAGCGACGCGACGCGGCGGGCCGAGGTGTGAGGGGGCGCGGGACGTCTCCGCCGCGTCCTACAGCCCGGTGATCGCCCGGGCGGGGGAGGTGCGCCGGGACAGCACCTCGACGAGGTGGTCGAAGAACCCTTCGGCGTCGATCTCCTCGATCACCGTCGCGTTGGGCTCCAGCCCGTGCACGCCCCAGGACATGGCCGAGTAGCCGCGGGTCAGCTCCCCGGCGGTCTCCACGTCCACGTGGTAGCGCCCGGCGCGGCGCACCAGCTCCGGGCGGAGCAGGACGGCGGCGGTCAGCGAGTCGGGGTGGGTGGTGCCGTCGATCCCCACCCTGCGGTCGAACTCCAGCGTGGCGGAGCAGACCCGGCCGAAGAAGTCGGCCAGCGGAGTGCCGATCGCGGCGAGGGCGTCCAGCCGCTCCTGGCCGAACACGGCCTGGCGGAGGGTCAGCGGGTCCCACGGGACCACGGTGACGTCGAAGCCCGCCCCGAAGACGGCCTTGGCCGCCTCGGGGTCCACGTAGAAGTTGAACTCGGCGGCGGCCGTGATGTTGCCGCGCCCGTTGTTGGACCCGCCCATGACGTACAGGGCGCGCACGTTGCGGACGAAGCCGGGGTCCTTGGCGACGGCCATCGCGATGTTGGTCAGCGGACCGATCGCCACCACGGACAGCTCGCCGGGGTTCTCGGCGGCCAGCCGGACGAGGGCGTCCACCGCGTGCTCGGACTCCGGCTCCAGTCCCGCCTGGTCCATCGACAGCCCGCCCGAACCGTCGCCGTGGACGTTCTCCGCGCTCACCCACGGGCGGGTCAGCGGGCGGCGGCAGCCCAGGTACACGGGCACCTCGCCCAGGCGCCCGGCCACGTTGAGGGTGAGGAAGGCGTTGCGCACCTGCTGGTCGAAGCCGACGTTCCCCGCGACCATGGTGACGGCGCGCAGGTCCGCCCCGGGGTCCAGCAGCCCGACGAGGAGCGCGACGCAGTCGTCCTGCGCGGTGTCGGTGTCGATCACCAGGGGTGTGGCCACGCCTTCTTCTCCTTCGGGTCCCCCGCGGGGGATGCACAGGGGGTCGGTCGGTTGCAGGCGCCGACCCCGACCAGGGCCCTTCGGCCGGAGCGCCCCACCATCGCTGGGCGTCCGTCTGGACCGGGCTGGCTTTTCTTCTAGCCGGAGCGCCCCACCATCGCTGGGCGCTCGTTCTGGGTGGCGCGGGTTCTCTTTGACCGAAGCGCCCCACCATCGCTGGGCGTCCGTCTGGACCGGGCTGGCTTTTCTTCTAGCCGAAACGCCCAGTGATATAGTTCTCGGTCTCCTTCTTCTCCGGCCGGGTGAACATCTGGTTGGTCTCGCCCATCTCGACGAGCCTGCCCGGCTTGCCCGGGGCCGACAGGTTGAAGAACGCGGTCCGGTCGGACACGCGCGCCGCCTGCTGCATGTTGTGGGTGACGATGACGATCGTGTAGTCCTCCTTCAGCTGGTGAATGAGGTCCTCGATCGCCAGGGTCGAGATCGGGTCCAGGGCGGAGCACGGCTCGTCCATCAGCAGCACGGACGGCTTCACGGCCGTCGCGCGGGCGATGCACAGGCGCTGCTGCTGGCCGCCGGAGAGGCCGGAACCGGGCTTGTTCAGCCGGTCCTTGACCTCCTCCCAGAGGTTGGCGCCGCGCAGCGACCGCTCCACCAGCTCGTCGGCCTCGGAGCGGCTCATCCGGCGGTTGTTGAGGCGGGCGCCGGCGATGACGTTGTCGTAGATCGACATGGTCGGGAACGGGTTGGCCTTCTGGAAGACCATGCCGACCTCGCTGCGCACCATGACCGGGTCCACGTCGGGGCCGTAGACGTCCAGGTCGTCCAGGAGGACCTTGCCCTCGGCCCGGGCGCCCGGGGTGACCTCGTGCATCCGGTTGAGGGTCCGCAGGAAGGTGGACTTGCCGCAGCCGGACGACCCGATGAACGCCGTCACCGACCGCGGCTCGATGGTCATCGACACGTCCTCGACGGCCTTGAAGTCGCCGTAGTAGACGTTGAGGCCGGAGACGTCGATTCGTTTCGCCACTGGAAATTCCTCGTGAGTCTGCTCCACGCGCGGGACGTGGGCGGTGGGTGTAGGGATCAACGGGCCTTCGGCGCGAACAGGCGGCCGATCATGCGGGCCAGGAAGAACAGCAGCATGACCACAAGGATCAGCGTCAGCGCCGCGGCCCAGGCCCTCTCGTAGTTGACGGCGCCGCCCATGCGGACCTGGGAGTAGATGAACACTGGAAGGCTCATCATCTGCCCGTCGAACAGGTTCCAGTTGATGGACACCGCCGACGATCCCGCGGTGAGGATCAGGGGCGCCGTCTCTCCGATAACACGCGCGATGGCGAGCATGATTCCTGTGGTCAGCCCGGCGGCCGAGGTGGGGAGCACCACCTTGGTGATGGTCCGCCACTTGGGGACGCCGAGGGCGTACGAGGCCTCGCGCAGGTCCTGGGGCACCAGCCGCAGCATCTCCTCGCTGGAGCGGACCACGACCGGGATCATCAGCACGGCGAGCGAGATCGCGCCCGCGGCGCCGTTGGTCGCGCCCGGTCCGAAGAGGATGATCCACAGGGCCACGACGAACAGACCGGCGACGATCGACGGGATGCCGGTCATGACGTCGACGAAGAACATGATGGTCCGCTTCATGCGGCCCTCGGCGTACTCGACCAGGTACACGGCGGTCATGACGCCGATCGGCACCGAGATGAGCGTGGCCATGCCGGTGATCGCGAGGGTGCCCACGATCGCGTGGTAGGCGCCGCCCGCGTCCATGCTCGGCAGGACGCCGTTCATGGAGACCGACAGGAAGTAGGGGTCGAACCGGGCGAGGCCGTTGCCGAGCACGGTCCACAGCACGGACACCAGCGGCAGCATCGCGAGCAGGAAGCAGCCGTAGACGAGCGAGGTGACCAGGCGGTCCCTGGCCTTGCGGCCGCCCTCGACCCGGGCGGACGCGGTCACGACGATCACCGTGTACGCGACGGCGGTGAGCAGCCCCCACAGGACGAACCCGAAGGAGGAGAAGGCCAGCAGGACCCCCGCCACGACGGCGGCGGTCGCGGCCAGCAGCAGGGCCGGGAAGTGGTGGGGCAGGGAACCGCGGCGCAGGTCGTTCGCGGTGGCGCTCATCCCGGGCCCGGGCGGCGGCGTGGTCGTCAGGCTCATCAGGACTCCTTGTTCCCACGCGCCACGACGTAGCGTGCGCCCATGTTGACAACCAGGGTGATCGCGAACAGCACCAGTCCGGCGGCGATCAGCGCGGACACGCCGTAGCCGGTGGCCTCGGGGTACTGGAGCGCGATGTGCCCGGCGATGGTCTGGTTGCCGCTCTGGAGGAGGTTCCAGGAGACGGCGAGGGAGGGGGAGAGGATCATGGCGACGGCCATGGTCTCGCCGAGGGCGCGCCCCATGCCGAGCATGGCGCCGCCGACGATGCCGGACTTGCCGAACGGCAGGACGGCGAGGCGGATCATCTCCCAGCGGGTGGCGCCCATGGCGAGCGCGGCCTCGCGGTGCCCCTGGGGCACCTGGTGGAAGACGTCGCGGGACATCGCGGTGATGATCGGCAGGATCATCACGGCCAGGACGACGCCGGCGGTCAGGATGGTGCGCGCCGACGTGGAGGCGGGGCCCGCGAAGAGGGGGATCCAGCCGAGGTAGCGGGTCATGCCCTCGTACACGGGCACGAGCTGGGGGGCCAGGAAGCCGATGCCCCACAGGCCGTAGACGACGCTGGGGATGGCGGCGAGCAGGTCGACCAGGTAGCCGAGCAGGGACGCCAGCCTGCGGGGCGCGTAGTAGACGATGAAGAGCGCGATGCCGATCGCGACCGGGGTGGCCAGGAGGAGCGCGATCGCGGCGGCGAGCACGGTGCCGAACGCCAGCGCGCCCACGCCGAACGCGGGCGACTCGCGGACGTTGGCCTCCCATTCCTGGGAGGTCAGGAAGTTCGCGGTGTTGGCGGCCAGGGACGGCCAGGCCTGAACGATCAGGAAGGCGGCGACGCCGGCGAGGATCAGCAGGATCAGGATGCCCGAGCCTCGGGCGGTGCCGGCGAAAACGACGTCGCCCATCCGGCGCTTGCCCGTGGGCGGGGGTGCCGCCTTGGGCGCGTCCGTGGTCGTCATGGATTGGCTCCGGTTCGGAAGGGTTGCAGTGCGGGTCGCCGGGGTGGCGCGGTGTGCACCGGACACCCCCGTGTGCGCCTGTTCTCGTTGTTCCGGGCGGTTCCGCCGCTCCCCGCGCGGGGTCGTCCCCGCCGGGGGCGCCGTGCCCGCTCCTGGCCGTCCGGCGGCCGCGGTCTCACGTCCACCGTGCGCGAAATGGTCGTTCCGCGCCGATTGTGAAGGTAGGCGTAGGAGGTGACCAGTTGTCCCAGAGAAGGTGAACGTGGGGTGAACGAGGCGTCGCACTACCGTGGCGGAAGGGCGATTGCCCGGTGAATGTGATCAGCCGCACTCAGGCGGGAGGCCGCCGGTCACCGGTGGCGGGCGGCGCATACATGACGTCGGTGTCCCACATGCCGAACCCGAGCGACTCGTACAGGCGCACCGCGGCCTCGTTGTCACCGTCCACGTAGAGGTGGACCCACGGCAGGCCGGCGTCGCGCAGGTGCCGCAGACCGGCCAGGGTCAGGGCTCTCCCCAGGCCGCTGCCCTGCCACGACGGGGCCACTCCCACCGCGTAGACCTCGCCGACGGGCTCGCCGTCGGTGAGCCCGGCGCCGTCGGCGTGGGTCTTGGTCCAGTGGAACGCGGCGACCTTCCCCTCCTTGGTGGTGGCGAGGAAGAAGCCGCGCGGGTCGAACCAGTCCTCGACCTCGCGCTGGAGCAGGTCGTCCAGGGTGAGCTGGCCCTGCTCGGGGTGGTCGGCGAACGCGAGCGCGTTGGCGGCCAGCCACGCCTCCTCGTCCTGGCCCACGACGAACTCCCGCACCCGCACGGCGGCGGCCACGTCGGGCCGGAGCGCGGGTTCGGGGAGTTCGGGCGCCGTCCAGGGGCCCCCGGCCTCGTCGGCCGCGATGTCGCGCAGCGGCATCCGCATCTTGTACAGGGAGCGGACGGCGGTCCAGCCGTCGCCCTCCGCGACCGAGACGGCCTGCGGGGTGCGTCCGTGGGCCCACACCCGGACCCCCCGAGGGCCCGCGTCCCGGTCGACGGAGCGGAGCAGGGCCGTGCCGTGTCCGCGGTCCCGGTACTCGGGGCCGACGACGACCTCGCCGGAGTCGGGTTCGCCGGGGACCCGCTCGACGAACGCGAAACCGACCACGCGGCCGTCCTCGGTCACGACGTGGAAGCGGCTGCTCCCGGAGGGCGCGCCGTGGCGGACGCGCAGCAGGGTGTGCTCGGACAGCGGAGCGACACCGTCCGCGCGGCGGGCGGACTCGGAGAGTGCCAGGACCTGGTCGGCGAGGCCGGAGGCCAGGTCATCGGTGACTAGCGGGGTGCTCATGGACGGAAAGCCTACGACGGGACGCCCATAAAGGTTCCGTCAACCTCGCATAGGGAGGCTTTTGTCCTGTTCAGCGGCTCGGAACCCGGGATGTGGGCCGCGTGGCGCGCTCCTGTTCCGGCGGCGCGGGCCCGGAACGGCGTGCCGGGGCCCGGGACGCTTCCGGCGCCTCCCGGCGTGAAGGGGACCCACGCGGTCAGCGGGGTCACCCCTTGCGGCGCTTGCCCTGGTATCCGCCGCCGATGCGGACGCGGCGCACGGGAGCGAGCGGCGCGGCGAGCAGGAGCGCGAGGAGGAGCGCCGCGAGCAGCACCGCCGGAGCCATGTTCGGCCCCATGTCGCCGTGGTCCGCGGCCACCTCCGTCCCGTCGAGGTCGTCGTCGGACGGGGGGGACACCAGCGGCAGCTCGGCGAGGTCCTCGGAGCCGGGGGCGACCTCGGGCAGGTCGGCGTCGTTGCGCGGCAGGGTCGGGATCTCGGCGCCGGTGGTGGGCACGTCGCCCACGCCGCCGCGGGGGGTACCGGGGCTCGCCGTCGGGCTGCTGGAGCCGCGGTCGCGGTCGCGGTCGCGGTCGCGGCCGTCGCCACCGCCACCGGGAGACCGGGTGGGGGCCGGGTCGGAGCTCGAAGGCGGGTCCGACGGGGTGCGGGTCGGTTCCTCGGTGGGCGTTCCGGTGGGTGTCTCGGTGGGAGTCCCGGTGGGCCCGCCGGTGGGGGAGGGCGAGGGGTCCGGCTTGGCCATGGACACCGACCACGTCCCGGTGGAGACGGTGTGGGTGACCGAGGGCTCCAGGACGGAGCAGTCCGCGCCCTCCTCGGCGAGCGCGTAGGTCAGGGTCGCGACGACGTCGGTAGACCGGCGGGGCGAGCCGGTGACGACACCCGCGGACGCCTTCTCCCCGGGCGCCACCTCCTGCCGGGCGAACCCGGAGGAGGTGAAGTCCTCGCCCCGCACCTCCAGGTCGAGCAGGCAGACGGCGAGGCCGCCGGTGTTGACGGCGGTGACCGCGTTGGGAGGGGCGGGCCTGCCCGGCTCGACCTCGCTGGCGCTGTTCTCGAAGGCGACGACGGCGGAGGGGACGGGGGCGGGGGAGGGGCTCTCGGAACCGGTCTGGTCCGCGTACGCCGGTGACATCACGGCGACGAGGCCGGAACCGACGAAGACGGCGCCGAGGACGACACCCGTACGGCGGCGGTGGGAGGGCGGGGAACTCGCGGCGTTCAGGGGCATCGGGGCGATTCACTCCTCAGGGTGGCGCGCCAAGGCTGCTTCGGCCGCACCCGGCCGCGAGGAGCTCGCCGCGCCTGACCGACCCCGGGGTTCGGGTGCCCCACGATCTTAGGACCTGCGGCCACGGAAGACGAGTGTCCGGGTGATGCCGTTATGTCATCGGTCCGGCCGGGTTCTCCGCGCGCGGTGCGCGGACGACCCCGGGGCGCCGTGCGCTGGTGCGCGGCGCCCCGGAGTGCTCACGGTCGTGGTGTCCCGGCCCTCCTGTGCGGGGCTACTTGGTGCTGGGCTCGGCGGTCCGGGCCGCGGGCAGCGGGTCCGCCGCCTCGGGCGGCGGCACGGGCGCCTTGGCGACCGGGTCGGGGACGAACCTGTACCCGACGTTGCGCACGGTGCCGATCAGCGACTCGTACTCCGAGCCGAGCTTGGCGCGCAGGCGCCGGACGTGGACGTCGATGGTCCGGGTGCCGCCGAAGTAGTCGTAGCCCCATACCTCCTGGAGCAGCTGGGCCCGGGTGAACACCCGGCCGGGGTGCTGCGCCAGGAACTTGAGGAGCTCGAACTCCTTGAAGGTGAGGTCGAGGATGCGTCCCCTCAGCCGTGCGATGTAGGTGGCCTCGTCGATCACGAGGTCGCCCCGGCGGATCTCGTCGGGGTCGTCGGTCCCGGCCTCGGCGGAGCCGACGGCCAGACGGAGCCGTGCCTCGACCTCCGCCGGGCCGGCGGAGGTCAGGATGAAGTCGTGGACCTGCCAGTCGGGTGTGAGCGCCGCGACGCCGCCCTCGGTGAGGACGACGAGCAGCGGGCAGTCCAGCCCCGTGGTGTCGAGCAGGCGGCAGAAGTTCCTGGCCGCGGCGAGGTCGGTACGGGCGTCGACCAGAATGGCGTCGACGGGCGAGTTCGAGTTGCCGCTCACTCCTGACGCCAGCAGGGCTCCGGCCTCCGCGGGAGCCACCCGCACGGAGTGCAGGAGGAGTCCGAGGGCCGGCAGCACGTGGTCGGACGGTTCGTTGGAGTTCGTCAACAGCAGCAGATGGCTCATGCGTCTCTTCTCGTCAACCCGCGCTATGCGGACGATCGAAGGCGCCATTGCCCCCGGTGAAGATTTGTCTAATACGTCGCCTCCGAGCAACACCAAGGATAATCAACAGATGGCGAAGTGCACTATCAGGTACTGGGCAGCGGCCAAGGAAGCGGCCGGAACAGCGCAGGAGGACGTGGAGGCGGACACTCTGGCCGAAGCGCTCGAAGCGGCGTGTCGTCTGCACCCCGACGACCGCTTCCTGCGCGTACTCGGGGCTTCGTCGCTCCTGGTGGACGAGCGGCCCGTGGGAGCGCGGCCCCATGGCGCGGTCGCGGTCGCCGACGGGACTGTGATCGAGGTCCTACCGCCCTTCGCCGGCGGCTGAGATGTTCCGGAATCAGACGCAATCAGGAGGAAACATGACGGAAATCCCCGAATGGGCTGGGCGTGCGCGCGTGGTGATGCTCGGCAGGGCGGGGTGCCACCTGTGCGAGGACGCGTGGCGGACCATCGGCGCCGTCGCGGACGAGGTCGGGGCGAGCCGTGCGGAGGTGGACCTCGACGGGGTGGACGAGGCCGACCGCGAGGAGTACTGGGACAAGATCCCGGTCACGTTCGTGGACGGGAGGCGCCACGACTTCTGGCGTGTCCGGGAGGACCGGCTGCGCTCGGCGCTCGGCGGCTGAAGGGCGGATTCTCCGGGGGCCGAGCGGTTTCGTCCGCGAATACCCCCGCCCGTGCCATTCCGGCTGTCCTGAATCGGTGAGCGTGCTCCCTCCTTTTTCCGAGGGTTCCCGGAGAACCCCGCGCATGGGAACTTCTGATCACGGAGTCACAGCGGGCCCCACTTTGTGCGTGCTTTCACAAGCACGTAATCTAGGTCCACAGCCCCCGTCGGGAGCACACTCGCGCGTATCCCGGGACCCGGCCGCGCACCCGCCCCCGTGCCCCGTCCGCACCGACCGCCGCTCAGGAGCGCCCGCCTGTGATCAGTCGTCCACCACGGCCCCGGGAGAGGGGTATCCCGGAGGCCACCGTCGCCCGGCTCCCCGTCTACCTGCGCGCGCTCCAGTCCCTCCAGGACCGCGGCACCCTCACCGTCTCCTCCGAGGACCTCGCCTCCGCCGCCGGCGTCAACTCCGCGAAACTCCGCAAGGACCTGTCCCACCTCGGCTCCTACGGGACCCGCGGGGTGGGCTACGAGGTCCAGTACCTCGTCTATCAGATCTCACGTGAGCTTGGTCTCACCCAGGACTGGGCCGTGGCCATCGTCGGCATCGGCAACCTCGGCCGCGCACTGGCCAACTACGGGGGTTTCGGCACCCGCGGCTTCCGCATAGCGGCCCTCCTCGACGCCGACCCCGAGATGGTCGGGCAGAGCGTGGCGTCCCTGGACGTGAGGCATATTGACAACCTGGAGGACGTCGTCCGTTCCAAGGGCGTTTCCATAGGAGTCATCACCACGCCCGCGGCCTCGGCCCAGGGCGTCGCCACCCGCTTCGTGGAGGCGGGGGTGAGCAGCATCCTCAACTTCGCGCCGGTCGTGCTCAATGTGCCGGACGGGGTCGATGTGCGTAAGGTCGACTTGTCCATCGAACTCCAGATCCTCGCCTTCCACGCGCAGCGCAGGGCGGACGGCGACGGCCGTGCCGCGGAACGGGCGGGACTGGAACTGACATGAGACGGGTACCGGCCGGAGAAGCCGGTCGGAGCGGTGGGCGAAGAGCGAGCGTGCGCCGCGTTCCGGGGGGCTGGCCACGGGGGCCGGCCGACGTGCCGGAGCATAGAGAGACGCTGTGTCGTGCCTGCATAGGAGAATGCGGATGAGTGTCCTGGCCGTGGGGTTGAGCCACCGGAGTTCGCCGGTGGCGCTGCTCGAACGCGTCGCGCTGAACGGGGAGGCGCGCACCAAGGCGGTCGGGGAGATGGTCGGCTCCGACTCCGTCAACGAGGTCATGGTGGTCTCCACCTGCAACCGGACGGAGGTCTACGCCGACGTCGAGGCCTTCCACGGCGGAGTGGCGGCCATCACCGAACTCCTCTCCTGGCACAGCGGGGTGCCGCTCGGGGAACTCTCCGAACACCTCTACGTGCACTACGAGGACCGCGCCGTCCAGCACCTGTTCTCGGTCACGTGCGGCCTGGACTCCATGGTCGTCGGCGAGGGCCAGATCCTCGGACAGGTGCGCGACGCCCTCAAGGAGGGACAGGACACCGGTTCCGTCGGCCGCGTCCTCAACGACCTCGGCCAGAGGGCCCTGCGGGTGGGCAAGCGCGCCCACACCGAGACCCACCTCGACCACGCGGGCGCCGACATGGTCAGCTTCGGCCTCACCGTCGCCGCCCGCGACCTGGGCCTGGGCCCGACCGGAGCGGACGAGACCACCGCCGACCGGACGGTCCCCGCCGTGGGCGCGGTCCCGCCCGTGGGCTGCCCCATGTCCGCGTCGGCCGGCGACACCGGCGACGGGCCCGGGCTCGCCCGGCCCTCCCGCGGGCCCCTCTCCGGCCTGCGCGTCCTGGTCCTCGGCGCGGGGTCCATGAGCGCGCTGTCGGCCAACACCGTCTCCCGCCAGGGCGCCGCGACCGTCGTCGTCGCCAACCGCACGCCCGAGCGCGCCGCCCGGCTCGCCGAGTGCCTCACCGAGGCCTACGACACCGTCCGCTCCCGGTCCGTCCCCTTCGCGGACGCCGCAGGGGTCCTCGCCGACGTCGACCTCGTCATCTCCTGCACCGGGGCCCAGGGCCTGGTCCTGACCGCCGACGCCGTCGCCGAGGCCACGGCCGGCCGCACCCGGCCCCTGGTCTTCCTCGACCTCGCGCTGCCCCGCGACATCGACCCCGCCGTGCGCGACCTGCCCGGTGTGCGCCTCGTCGACATCGAGGACCTGCGCCTGGCCGCGGCCACCGGCTCCGCCGGCGGGGGCGGCGACCGCTCCAGCGCCCTCACCCTCGTACGCGGGATCGTCGACGAGGAGGTCACCGAGTTCCGCACGGTCCGCCGCGCGAACCAGGTCACCCCCACCGTCGTCGCCCTGCGCTCCCAGGCCAGGGACGTCGTCGAGGCGGAGCTGTCCAGACTCCACGGCCGCCTGCCCGACGACATCGACGACCGCACGCGGGAGGAGATCACCCGCGCGATGCGCCGGGTCGCCGACAAGCTCCTCCACCGGCCCACCGTGCGCGTCAAGGAACTGGCCGCCGCGCCGGACGGCGAGTCCTACGAGGCGGCCCTGCGGCAACTCTTCGACCTCGACCCCAAGACCCCGGAGGCGCTGACCGCCTCCGGCGGTCCCAGCACCGCGGCGCGGTCCGCACAGGAGAAGGCATGACCGGCACTCCCGCCAAACTCGGCACGCGTCGCAGCACCATGGCGACCAGCCAGTCCCGGATGGTCGCGGACGCGATCACCGAGCGCACCGGCCAGGCCATCGAACTGGAGCTGATCACCAGCTTCGGCGACGTCACCAAGGCCCACCTGACCCAGCTCGGCGGCACCGGGGTGTTCGTCAACGCCCTGCGCGACGAACTCGTCGCGGGCACCATCGACTTCGCCGTCCACTCCCTCAAGGACCTGCCCACGGCCCCCGCCGACGGGCTCGTCCTCGCCGCCGTGCCCGAGCGCGACGACCCCCGCGACGCCCTGTGCGCCCGCGACGGGCTCGCGTTCGCCGACCTGCCCGCCGGGGCCAGGGTCGGCACCGGCTCCCCGCGCCGGGTCGCCCAGCTCGCGGCCCTCCGCCCGGACCTCACCTACCTGCCCATCCGAGGAAACGCCGAGACGCGCCTGGGCAAGGTCGCCTCCGGCGAGCTCGACGCGGTCGTCCTCGCCTACGCCGGCCTCGGCCGCGTCGGCCGGATGGACGACGTCACCGACGTCTTCGAGCCGGAGCAGATGCTGCCCGCTCCCGGACAGGGCGCCCTCGCCGTGGAGTGCTCGGCCGAGCGCCGCGACGGCGACCTCGCCTACCTCGCCACCGTCGACCACCCCGCCACCCGCGTCGCCGTCGTCGCCGAGCGCACCGTCCTCTCCGAGCTGGAGGCCGGGTGCGCCGCCCCGGTCGGCGCCTACGCCGAGTACGACGCCGGGACGGGGAGCCTGCGCCTGCGCGCGGCCGTCGTCTCCACCGACGGCACCGCCTCCGTGCGCGGCGAGCGCACCGCCGACCTCGCCTCGACCGGTGACCTGGCCGCCGCCACCGCGCTCGGCCGCGACCTGGCACGCAGCATGATCGGTGAGGGCGCCGACCGGATCGTCGCCGAGGCCTTCGCCGAGAGGGACACACCCTGACCAGGAGTCGACGGCGGGGCGCCTCGGCCGCACCCCGCCGCACCCGCCGGCGCCCCGGAGAACTCCGCGCACGGGGACGCCGGCGACCACACAGAGGAGCCAGTACGTGAACGCCAACGCCAACTCCCAGCCGGAGGAGCCCCGCGCCGCCGCCCGGTCCGGGCACGTCGCCCTGGTCGGGACCGGTCCGGGCGGCGCCGATCTGCTGACCCTGCGCGGCGCCGAGCTGCTGAGGCGCGCCGACGTGGTCGTCACCCTGCGGGAGCCCGCCGCCGAGGAGCTGGCGGGCTTCCGCGAGGAACTCCTCTCCCACTGCTCCGATGGCGTCTCCGTCCTCCAGGCCGACGAGTGCGGCGGAGACCTCAACGCCCTCGCCGTCGCCCGCGCCCGCGAGGGGCAGCGGGTCGTGCGCCTGT
The DNA here is from genome assembly GCF_053616335.1 of Nocardiopsis sp. NPDC055824. NCBI lineage: Bacteria > Bacillati > Actinomycetota > Actinomycetes > Streptosporangiales > Nocardiopsidaceae > Nocardiopsis > Nocardiopsis sp. NPDC055824. Next base: position 82,653 of record NZ_JBSHDN010000004.1, on the reverse strand, counting down.
ACTCCGGCGACCCGTTCTTCGGCTGCCGCGGCGCCGACCTCGTCGCCGCCTGCGAGGAGGCCGGGGTCGAGGTCGAGGTCGCCCCGGGCGTCTCCGCCGTCACCTCCGTCCCCACGTTCGCGGGCCTTCCGCTGATGGGCGACGGCGTCCCCGAGGTGCGGATCCTCAACGCCCGCCCGCACGGCAAGGCCGAGGTCGACTGGAACGAGGCCGCCGCGAGCGACGCCACCCTGGTCATCATGGGCGGAGACGCCCCCGCCGAGGAGCCGCCCGAACACCGCGGCCCCGGCCTCGACGTGCTCTGCAAGACCCTCGTCGCGGGCGGCCGGCCCGCGAGCACCCCGGTCTCCGTCGTGCGCGCGGGCGGGACCACCCGGCAGACCACGGTCACCTCGACCCTGGCCCGTCTGGTCGCCGACCTGAAGGCCAAGGACGCCAAGAACCACCACGCCACCGCGCCCGCGCTCATGATCGTCGGACCCGGCGCCGCGCGCAGGCCCGAGCTGTCCTGGTACGAGGGGCGCCCGCTCTTCGGCTGGCGCGTCCTGGTGCCCCGCACCAAGGAGCAGGCCGCGGCCCTGTCCGACCAGCTGCGCGGTTACGGCGCGGTGCCGGAGGAGGTGCCGACCATCTCGGTGGAGCCGCCGCGCACCCCGCAGCAGATGGAGCGCGCCGTCCGCGGGCTGGTCACCGGCCGCTACCAGTGGGTGGCGTTCACCTCCGTCAACGCGGTCAGGGCGATCCGCGAGCGCCTGGAGTCCTACGGCCTCGACGCGCGCGCGTTCGCCGGGGTCAAGGTCGCCGTCGTCGGGGAGGCCACCGCCGACGCTGTGCGCGAGTTCGGCATCCAGCCCGACCTGACACCGCCGGAGGACGCCCAGTCCAGCGCCGGCCTGGTGTCGGTGTGGCCGCCCTACGACGACGAGATCGACCCGATCGAGCGGGTCCTGCTGCCCCGCGCCGACATCGCCACCGACACCCTCGTCGCGGGCCTGACCGACCTCGGCTGGGAGACCGACGACGTCACCGCCTACCGCACGGTGCGCGCCGCCCCCCCGCCCGCGCCCGTCCGGGAGGCGATCAAGGGCGGTGGTTTCGACGCGGTCATGTTCACGTCCTCCTCCACGGTGCGCAACCTGGTGGGGATCGCGGGCAAGCCGCACAACACCACCGTCATCGCGGTGATCGGCCCGGAGACGGAGCGGACCGCCGTCGAGTTCGGCCTGCGCGTCGACGTGGTGGCTCCCAAAGCCTCGGTTTCGGCCCTCGCCCGGGCCCTCTCGGAGTACGGTGCCGCCAGGAGCCGCGAAGCCGTCGAGTCCGGCAAGCCCGTCCTCAAGCCCAGCCAGAAGCGCCGCGGACGCCGACGCAAACTGTAGACCGCCCACGCGGTCGGACGCCGTGCAGGCCGGTGCCCCCGGCCGCAGGGGGTGCCGAACCGACGGTGTCCACGGTCCGCCCCGCACGCGCGGGGCCCCGGGAGGCCGGGCCCAGACCACACGTCCACCCCGCGAACCCACGTACGGGAGCCCGCAATGACCGCATCCGGAAACGACGCCGCCTTCCCCGCCGCCCGTCCCCGCCGCCTGCGCCGTGGACCGGCGCTGCGTCGCCTGGTCGCCGAGACCCGGGTGCTCCCGCGCAACCTGGTCCTGCCGATGTTCGTCAAGGAGGGGATCACCGAACCCGTGGCGATCTCCTCGATGCCCGGCCAGGTGCAGCACACGCGCGACAGCCTGCGCAAGGCCGCCCACGAGGCCGCCGCCGCCGGGGTCGGCGGCCTCATGCTGTTCGGCATCCCCGCGCACAAGGACGAGCGAGGCTCGGGCGCCGACGACCCCGACGGGATCGTCCAGGCGGCCCTGCGCGACCTCGCGGCCGAGGTCGGCGACGACCTCGTGGTCATGGCCGACCTGTGCCTGTGCGAGTACACCTCGCACGGCCACTGCGGGCCGCTGGAGACCGGCGGGCACGTCGACAACGACCTCACCCTGGAGCGCTACGCGTCCGTCGCCGCCGCACAGGCGGAGGCGGGGGCGGCCGTCGTGGCGCCCAGCGGCATGATGGACGGCCAGGTCGCGGCCATCCGCGCCGGGCTGGACCGCGCGGGGTTCGGGCAGGTGCCGATCCTGGCCTACGCCGCCAAGTACGCGTCGTCCTTCTACGGCCCCTTCCGTGAGGCCGCCGAGGGCGCCCCGCAGTTCGGCGACCGCTCCGGCTACCAGCAGGACCCCGCCAACGTCCGCGAGGCCCTGCGCGAGGTCGCCCTCGACGTCGCGGAGGGCGCCGACATGGTCATGGTCAAACCCGGCCTGGCCTACCTCGACATCGTCGCCAAGGTGGCGGAGGCGTCCCCGGTACCCGTGTCGGCCTACCAGGTCAGCGGTGAGTACGCGATGATCGAGGCGGCGGCGGAGCGCGGCTGGATCGACCGCGAGCGGGCCATCGTGGAGACCCTGACCTCGTACCGGCGGGCGGGGGCCGAGCAGGTCCTCACGTACTGGGCCACCGAGGCGGCACTCCTGCTGCGGTAGCGCGACCAGGCCTTTCGCCCCGGTCGCGGTCGCCGGGCGCGGGGCCCCGGACCGAGGCCGCGCCTGAGCCGAGCACGACCACCGGGGAGGCCCCATGGCCGACGTACTGTACCGACGTAGGCGCCGACATGCGACGGACAGCATGCTCGACGCGGCCCTGCGCTACGCGCGGCTGGGCTGGCCGGTCGCGCGCGGCGCCGCGCCGGGCGAGGACCGCGCGTGCAGCTGCGACCGGATGGGCTGTCCGGACCCGGCGGCGCACCCGGTCACGATGGCCTGGGGGGTGGAGGCCAGCACCGACGCCGCCACCCTCCGGCGCTGGTGGACGGCCACCCCGGACGCCAACGTCATCCTGCCGACCGGCCGGGTCTTCGACGTGTTCGACGTCCCGCGCGAGGCGGGCGTGATGGCCCTGGCACGGATGGGCCGCTCGGGCGTCCCGGCCGGGCCGGTCGCGGCGGTCGACTCCTCCCGCTACCTGTTCTTCGTGGCCACGCGCTCCCCGGTCGACGAGGACGAGTGGTGGTCCTGCCACCTGGACTGCGTGCCCGAGGACGTCGAGGAGATGCCGGGCCTGCGCTGGCACTGCCGGGACAGCTTCGTCCTCGGCGCGCCGTCCCTGCTGCCCTCGGGCAGCCGGGTCACCTGGATCCGCACACCGCTCGACGCGGGCGAACCGGTCCCGCTCCCCGACCCGATCGCGGTGCTCGGCATCCTCGCCGACGCCAGCGCCGAGTTCTCGGGCTGACGCACGCGGCCCGGCACCGACACGGCGGCCCGGGGCACGGGGCCCCGGGCCGTGGCGCCCCGCCGTCCCGGGGCGGCGGGATCAGGCCCCTCCGCGCTCGCGCACCCACAGCGCCAGCCGCGTCCGGTCGCGCAGGCCGAGCTTGCGCAGGATGCTGGTGACGTGGTTCTTCGCGGTCCCCTCCGTGATGAACAGGGTCCGCGCGATCTCCCGGTTGGTGGCCCCGGTCCCCACCAGCCTCGCCACCTCCTCCTCGCGCTCCGACAGCGGGGACGCGGCGGGCGCGGCGGACCCGGTGGCGGGCCCCGCCCAGGGGGCCCGGGCCGGGTCCAGGGCGGCGACGAGCCGCTGGGCGGCGGGCCCGCCCAGGACGGTCTCCCCCCGTGAGGCGCGGCGCAGCGCCGAGACCAGCTCCTCCGGCGGAACGTCCTTGAGCAGGTAGCCGCGGGCCCCGGCGCGCAGACCGCCGAAGATCAGCTCGTCGTCGTCGAACGTGGTCAGCACGACGGCCGGAACGCCCGGGTACTCCTCGCGCATGCGGCCGATGAGGGTCACCCCGTCCATGAGGGGCATGCGGGCGTCCACGAGGGCCACGTCGGGGAGGGGGACGGCCGAGGACAGGAACTCCAGGGCCTCGACCCCGTTCGCCGCCTCGCCGACCACGTCGATGCCCTCCTCGATCTCCAGCAGCTTGCGCAGGCCCTGCCTCAGCAGGATCTGGTCGTCGACGATCAGAACCGAGACGGTGGTCACGCGGTGCCTCCAGCGGTGGTCGGAACGGTCTCCCGTTCGGTGCGCAGCGCGGGGACGGACACCCGGAGCCGGAAGCCCTGCCGCCGCGTCCCCGTGTCCTTCCCCGCGCCCTCCCGGAGCGGGTCCCCGGCCCGGCCGCCCCCGGTATCCTGCTCCGTGCCAGGGGCGCGGGCCCCGCCCCCGTCGCCGGCCTCCAACGCGCCCCCGACCGAGGCCACCCGCTCCGCCAGCCCGCGCAGGCCGAACCCGCCGAGCGCCGCCCCCTGCGGAGCCCCGGCGCCGTTGTCGGCCACCGTGACCGCCACCCCGGCGGGGTCCGCCGCGACCTCCACCTCCACCAGGTCCGCGCCCGAGTGGCGCATCGCGTTGGTCAGGCCCTCCTGGAGGGCGCGGTAGCAGACCAGCTCGGCCTCCTCCGACAGCTCCGGCCAGTCGCCGGCGTCGGTGAAGGCGATGCGGATGCCCCCGCCGTCGAACGAGTCCGCCATCGCGCGCATGGCGGCCACCCCCGCGCGCCCCTCCAGCCGCAGCGGTCGCAGCGCGCGCACCCACCTGCGCGTGTCGGTGAGGGCCTCGCCCGCCAGCTCCCTGGCCTGTTCCACCTCGCCCCAGGCCCGGTCGGGACGGGCGGTGCGGAAGCGCAGCGCGTTGGACAGGGACATGGCGAGCGCGGTCAGGTAGTGGCCGGTGCTGTCGTGCATCTCCCGGGACATGCGCGCGCGCTCCTCGGCCACGGTCAGCTCCCGTACCCGGGCGGCGCGCAGGCGCAGGTCCTCGTGGGCCTCCTCCAGCTCGGCGAGGAGGGCCGTGGTGCGCTCGGCGCGCTCCCCGGCGACGACGAGCCCCACGAAGGCCATGCCCGACACGGCCACGATGAAGAGGAGGCTCGTCCCCATCACCAGCCCTGCCCAGAGCGGCACCACCCCGGGCAGGAAGAGGGCGAGCACCACGCTGAGCGCGAAGACGGAGGCTCCGTAGCCGACCCCGCCGAGGAGGCCGAACACGGCCACCGCGTTCATCGTCCCCACGCAGACCAGCAGGAACATCGTGTAGTTGTTCGTGATCAGGCACAGCACGGTCAGCACCAGGAAGACCACGCTGGCCGCCCGCCGCAGCGGAGGGGAGTCCGCGGACCAGGCGAGGAACGGCCACAGCGCGCACGAGGCGACCGCCGCGCCGAAGCTGGCGAACACCATGGCCCTCAGCGCGGGCGGCTCGTCCGCCAGGCCCATGTCGAACACGAGGCCCATGGTCTGGAGCACGAGCGCGATCCCCGTCGCACCCCAGAACAGCAGCTGCAGCATGCGCGGCGGGCGGTCCCTGTACAGGGTGACCCAGGCCGACAGGTCGGGGAGCGAACCGGACGTGTTCATCCCACGAGCGTAGCCACGCCCCGACGGTGGGCGGAGTGGCCCGGGGTCATGTCCGGAGCACGTTCCGGCCATGACCTCCGGCATGCCCCGGACGCGGAGAACGCCATGACCGCACCGTGCCGCACGGTCGATGCGGCCGTTCCGCGCCTTTCCCTAATGTTCTCCGTGAAAGGCAGGCGGCGGAGGGGAAAAGCGCGGGAGAACGGCCTCGGCGAACACGGGAAAGTCCCCTCCCCCTCGGTGGACACCGCCTTTCCGGCGGACGGGACCTCGCGGTACGCCGGCGCGCCGACCGTGCCGGATCCGCCGCTGACCTCACCCGACGCCCCGACCGTCCCCGCAGCGCGGACGGGGGTCGCGGGCGCCGCCGCGCTCCGCACCCGATTCCGACCCGACCCCGAAAGGACACACGGACGCCGATGAACGGCACGCCTGTGATCACCACCGAGAAACTCACCAGAGACTACGGAAACGGCGCGGGAGTCTTCGACGTCGACCTCTCCGTTCCGCGCGGAACCGTTTTCGGACTCGTCGGCCCCAACGGGGCCGGAAAGACCACGCTCCTCTCCGTCCTCGCCGGGCTCAGGAGGGCGGGGAGCGGGAACGTGCGCGTGGACACCGCGGGCGGACGGGTCCTGCTCTGCCCCGACGTCCCGGACTTCGAGCCCTGGCTCACCGCCGCCGAGGTCGTCGTCCTCAGCGCCGAGGCCGCCGGGGTCCCGGTCACCCCGGAGGACGCGGCCCTCGCCCTGGAGCGGGTCGGCCTCACGGAGGCCGCGCACCGCCGCAACGCCCGCTTCTCCCGGGGCATGCGGCAGCGGCTGGGCCTCGCCGCCGCACTGGTCTGCCGGCCCGAGGTGCTCATCCTGGACGAGCCCGCCTCCGGGCTGGACCCGCGGGGGCGGGTGGACGTGCTCGCCCTCATCCGCTCCCTCCGCGAGCACTGCACGGTCATCCTGGCCAGCCACCTGCTCGGCGACGTGCAGAGGGTGTGCGACGACGTCGCCGTCCTGGTCCGGGGGCGGGTGGTCTACCAGGGGCCCGTCGCCGACATCGCCGACCGCGGACGCCCCAGCGCCTGGCACGTGCGGGTCCGCGGCACGGCCCGGGAGGTCGTGGAGCTCCTCTCCGCCGAACCGTGGGTGACCCGGGCGACCCCCGTCGAGGCCGAACCCGACCTCGTCTTCGTCGAGGCCGTCGCCGCCGAGCACGGGGAGACCGGCATCCCGCGCACGCTCGTGGAGCACGGCGTCCCGCTGGTCTCCATGAACGGCTACGAGGCCGACCTGGAGTCGGCCTTCCTCTCCCTCACCTCGACGGACGCCACCGACGGGAGCACCCGATGAACACCGCGCTCTACCGCAACGAGATCCGGCGCATGACGCGCACCCACACCCTCGCCGGGCTCATGGCGTTCTTCGTCTTCTTCGGGGCGGCCTCGCCGGTCCTGGTGTTCCTCCTGCCCGACCTGCTGGCGGCCATGGAGGGTGTGGAGGGGGTCCAGACCGGCATGGCGGACCTCATGCCGGAGGCCACCCCGGTCGCCGCGCTCGGCTCCTACGTGGAGAACGCGCAGATCCTCGGCGTGCTGTTCGTGCTCCTGGTGGCCGCGGGCGCCCTGGCGCTGGACGGCAGCGTCGGCCGCTCGACGTTCTACCGGGTCCGGGTCCCCGGTCCCGCCGCGCTGGTGCTGCCGCGCTTCGCGGTCCCCGCGATGGCCGCCGTCGCCGCGTACACGGCCGGCGCCGTGGCCGCCTGGGCGACCACGCTGCTGCTGATCGGGGAGCTCCCCCTCGGGGCCACCCTCGCGGGCGCGCTGTTCACGGGGCTGTTCCTGGTGTTCGCCGTCGCGGTGACGGCGCTGGTCGCCGGTCGGGCCGGCGGCCTCCTGCCCACGGTCGGGTTCTCCGTGGCCGCACTGGTCCTGCTCGTCCTGCTGGGCCAGCTGCCGGTGGTGGGGGAGTGGTCGCCCACCACCCTCTTCGCCGCGCAGGCCGCCCTGCCCGACGGTGCGCCGGTCACCGACTTCCTGCCCGCCGCGGTCAGCACCCTCGTGGGGACCGCCGCCCTCCTCGCGCTGGCCGTGCGCGGGTTCGGCGCCCGGGAGGTCTGAGGGGAGGGGCGCCGGGAGAAACCGGCGGAGGGGGTCATCGGACGGACCCCCTCCGTCGGCGTCCTGTTGGGCCCGGGGGCGTCCTAGATCTCCGTGGCGTTCACCACGATCCCGTCCTCGTCGCTGTAGAGCCACTCGCCCGGGACGAACACGACGTCGCCGAAGGCCACCGGCACGTCGAGGCGCCCCGCGCCGTCCTTCGCGGACTTGCGGGGGTTGGATCCCAGGGCCTTGACCCCCAGGTCGAGACCGCCGAGGGCCCTGGTGTCGCGCACCGCGCCGAGGATGACGACGCCGGCCCACGCGTTCTCCACGGCCGCCGCGGCGATCATGTCGCCCATCAGTGCGGACCGGAGCGAGCCGCCGCCGTCCACGACCAGTACCGCCCCCTCACCAGGGGTGTCGAGGACCTGCTTGACCAGGCCGTTGTCCTCGTGGCACTTGACGGTGCGGATGCGGCCCGAGAAGACCGCCCGCCCGCCGTACCGGCGGAACTGCGTGGAACAGCTGCGCAGGGTGTCGCCGTGGTCGTCGACGAGGTCCGCGGTGGAGAAGTCGGGGGTCATGTCGGCTCCGGTTCGGGTCGTGGGCGGGCACCGTCGAAGCTACCCGCCGGCGCCCGGAGTTCTTTCGTCGGTCCGGAACGTCTCTTTCGTCTGTGGGGCCGCCTCTCCGGCCCTGAACGGTCGAAGTTGATGACAGGATAAGGACCTTCCCGTCATCACCTCGTGGGAGTCCCGTCACCCGCCGACCGGACGTCGCCCGGCCCTTCCCCCTGCTCGCGCGCGACCCTCCCCGTACGACTTCTTCTGGAGAGAGATGGTCTCCGAGATCTTCGCCGTCAGTGCCGCCTGGTCCCGGGCCGTGATCGAGTTCACCGCCGGCCTCGACCCCTGGGTCCAGCAGGCCGCCTACCTGGGCACCGACCTCTTCCTCGGCGTGTTCGCGGTGCTCTTCCTCGCCGCCTGGTGGCGCGCCAGGTCCCACAGCTCCCGCGCGGTCGGCCTGGCGCTGTTCGCCCCCGTCGCCACCGTCGTCGCCTACGCCGTCAGCCGCACCGTCAAGTCGTTCTTCGAGCAGCTGCGGCCCTGCCAGGCCATGACCGACCTGACCACCATCGCCACCTGCGACCCCATCGGCGACTGGTCGTTCCCCAGCAACCACGCCGCCATCGCCGGCGCCGCCGCCGCGGCCGTCGTCGTCGCCTGGCGCCGCTTCGCCGTCGTCGCCGTGGTGTTCGCCGTCCTCGAGGCCTTCTCCCGGGTCTTCGTCGGCGCCCACTACCCCCACGACGTCACCGTCGGCCTGCTCGTCGGAGCCGCCGTCGCCACCCTCGCCTCCCTCGCCATGGCCCGCCCGATGACCGCGGTCGTCGACCGCATCGCCGCCACCGAGCGCCTCCGCCCCCTCGTCCGGGCCGAGGGCGCCGAAGCGCCCGCGGAGCCGGCGTCCGGCAACACCTACGCGCGCTCCTGACCCTTCCTCACCGTGCCCCGTCCCGCCCCGGGACGGGGCACACGTGTGCCCGGGGTCCGGGCCAGGGGCGGAGAACCCCTGGGGGCGGACGGCGCCCGGCCCCCGAAGCGGGGGAGCCGCGCCCGTCGACGGGGTCCATGTTCGCGGCCACGGGGTCGTGGCATGCTTGGCGTGTGTGGGTATTCCACGCAGAACGCGGTCGAGCCACTGAAAAATGGGGGAGAAGGCCACGATGCTGCTGAGTTTCCGCGTCGAGAACCACAAGTCCATCCGGGACGAGCAGCAACTCCTCCTCACCCCCGTCTACGACGACGCCCGCCCCGAGAAGGCCGGTTGGGAGGCCTCCACCGTCGCGGGGATCTTCGGCGCCAACGCCTCCGGCAAGTCCAACATCCTGGACTCCCTCTCGCTGATGCGCGACACGGTCCGCTGGTCGATGCGGGACAACGAGCCGGGAGCGGGGATGCGGCGCCATCCCTTCGCCCTGGGCGGGGCCCGGGGAGAGCCCACGACGTTCGTGGTCGATCTCGAGGCCGACGGAGTCCGGTACACCTACGGTTTCGCGATCGACGACCGGAGGGTGACCGAGGAGTGGCTCTACAGCTATCCGAAACAGCGCAAGCGGGTCGTCTTCGAGCGTGAGGGCAGTGACTTCGAGTTCGGGGAGCACGCTCCGGGGAAGCTGCGGCAGGTCGCGGAGATCACCGGGGAGAACGTCCTTTTCCTCACCGTTGCCGCCCGGGCCTCGAACGAGGTCGTGGACCCCGTCTACCGGTGGTTCTCCGACCGCCTCGTCTTCGCGGCGGAACGTCTTCCCGGACGCCCCCTGTGGCTGCGGCGCGGTGGGGTTCCCGAAGACGCACTGAACGCTCTGTCCGACCTCCTGAGGTCCGCCGACACCGGTATCCGGAGCGTCGAGCTCAGGGAGGAGGAACCGATCGACCTCCTCGACCGGGCCCTGAGCCGTCAGCAGGGAACACGTGACACCTCTACGGAGCGAATTTTCCGTGAGCTGCTGAAGGCCCGGCTCGCCCAGGACGGGGATGTCGAACCGCAGGGCAGACGCCCCCGCAGGGACCTTCCGCCGACGCCTGTGTTCAACCACGGCGGCACGGCCCCCGACCGCCCCCTGCGATGGGAGGAGGAGTCCAGGGGGACCAGAGCCCTCGCCGCACTCGGCTTCGAGGCCCAGCGCGTCCTGGAGCGCGGCGGGGTACTCGTCGTGGACGAGATCGACGCCAGCCTCCACCCCTACCTCTCCGCCCGGGTGATCTCGCTCTTCCAGGACGAGGAGCAGAACCCCGCGGGCGCACAGCTCGTCTTCACCAGCCACGACGCCGCACTCCTCGGACGGGTCCGGGGAGCAGAGGTCCTCAAGCGCGACCACATCTGGTTCGTGGACAAGGACGGCGAGGGCCGCACGTCCCTCTACCCGCTCAGCGACTTCAAGCCCAGGGGCGACGACAACCGGGCCAGGCGCTACCTCACCGGGCGCTACGGGGCCGTCCCCGACGTGGACGACGAGCTGTTCCGCGAGGCCCTCGCCAGGAGGGAACGGCACCCGGCCGAGGACGGGGAAGGGGCGGCACGCCGGTGAGCAAGAGGGCCAAGAGGGAGCGAGAGACCAGGCTCGAACGCCGCCGCCCCCACCGGGAGGAACGGCGCGTCTACCTCGTCGTCTGCGAGGGCGGGACCGAGAAGGCCTGCTTCGACGGCATGAAGAGGCACCCCGACGTGCACATGCACACGCTGCACGTGCGCAGGTCCAAGCATCCCCAGCGCGAAATCGTGGTGCGGAGCGCGGCCGAGGCAGGACGGGACGAGTACACGCAGATCTGGGCCGTGTTCGACACCGACGGAGAGGACGTCGCCTCCCTCGTCGCGGAGGCCCGGCGCTCCGGGGTCGAGGCCGCCCACTCCACCCCCACGTTCGAGACCTGGCTCATCCTCCATTTCAAGGACCACCGGTCCGCGCTCGTCGACGGGGCCCGGGCCGCGGGAGCGCTGAAGGCGCTCCTGCCCCGGTGGAGCAAGGGCGGGACGCGCTTCGAGGACTTCTCGGACGGACTCCGCGACGCCTGTGCGCGGGCGGAACGCCTTCCGCCCGGGGGAGATCCGGGGACGCGGGTCCATCTCCTCGTCGGGGCCGTCCTGCGCCCCTGACCTCGGAGGCGGGTCACGGTTCCGTGACCGGGCACAGCTGACACACTGGTGAGGTGGGTACTCAACAGACTTCAGCAGAGCTCTTCGAGCGGGCAGCCGCCGTCGTTCCCGGTGGCGTGAACTCGCCCGTGCGCGCCTTCGGCGCGGTCGGCGGCACCCCGCCCTTCTTCGTCCGGGGCGAGGGCCCCTACCTCACCGACTCCGACGGCCGCCGGTACGTCGACCTGGTGTGCTCGTGGGGACCGCTGATCCTCGGGCACGCCGCCCCCGCCGTCGTGGACGCCCTCCACACGGCGGTCGACGCGGGGACGTCCTACGGGGCGCCGACGCCGGGCGAGGTCGAGCTCGCCGAGCTGATCGTCGGCCGCACCCCCGTGGAGAAGGTCCGCCTGGTCAACTCCGGCACCGAGGCGACCATGTCCGCGATCCGCCTCGCGCGGGGATTCACCGGCCGCAGCAAGATCGTCAAGTTCGCGGGCAACTACCACGGCCACGTCGACGCGCTCCTGGCCGCCGCCGGCTCCGGTCTCGCGACGTTCGCGCTCCCCGACTCCCCGGGCGTGACCGGCGCCAGCGCGGCCGACACCCTGGTGCTGCCCTACAACGACGCCGAGGCCGCCGAGCGGGCGTTCGCCGAGCACGGCGACGACATCGCCTGCGTCATCGCGGAGGCCTGCCCCGCCAACATGGGCGTGGTCCCGCCCCGGGCCGGGTTCAACGCCCGCCTCAAGGAGATCGCGCACGCCAACGGCGCCCTGCTGATCCTCGACGAGGTCCTGACCGGATTCCGCGTCAGCGCGTCCGGGTGGTACGGCCTGGAGGGCGTCGCCCCCGACCTGATGACCTTCGGCAAGGTCATGGGGGGCGGCCTGCCCGCCGCGGCGTTCGGCGGACGGGCCGAGATCATGGACCGGCTGGCCCCCGGGGGCCCCGTGTACCAGGCGGGCACCCTCTCCGGGAACCCCCTCGCCACCGCGGCCGGGCTCGCCACCCTGCGCGGCGCGACCCCCGAGGTGTACGAGCACATCGACCGCGTGTCCGCGCAGGTGCGGGCGGAGGTCTCCGGGGCGCTCGACGCCGCCGGGGTCGTCCACCGGGTCCAGGGCGGCGGCAACCTCTTCACGGTGTTCTTCACCGACCGGGAGGCCGTCGACTTCGACAGCGCCCGCACCACGGACACGGGCGTGTTCGCCGCGTTCTTCCACGCGATGCTCGACCAGGGCGTGTACCTGCCGCCCGCGGCCTTCGAGGCCTGGTTCTTCTCCGCCGCGCACGACGAGGCGGCCGTGGACAGGGTGGTCTCGGCACTGCCCCGAGCGGCCCAGGCAGCGGCAGAGGCCCAGGGCTGACCCCCCGCGGTCCGCCCCATGACCCCGAAAGAAAGACTCACACGATGACGACGACGACCGTCGTGCACCTGCTGCGGCACGGAGAGGTGTACAACCCGGACAAGGTGCTCTACGGAAGGCTTCCCGACTTCCACCTGAGCGAGCGGGGCCGGCAGATGGCCGAGATGGCCGCGGAGTGGTTCGAGGGCCACGACATCGCCGCGCTGTTCTCCTCCCCGCTGGACCGGACCCAGGAGACAGCCGTCCCGCTCCAGAAGATGCTCGGCCTCCCGGTCACCCTCGACGACCGGCTCATCGAGTCGGCCAACAAGTTCGAGGGGATGGCGCTGTCCCGGAGGTCGATGCGCGACCCCCGCGTGTTCAGCCGCGTCTACAACCCGTTCCTGCCGTCCTGGGGGGAGCCGTACTCCGAGATCGTCACCCGGATGGTCTCCGCCGTCAAGGTCGCCCGCCGTGCGGCCTGGGGGCGCGAGACGGTGCTCGTCAGCCACCAGCTGCCGATCTGGATGGTCCGCCGCGCCGCCGAGGCGAAGAGGCTCTGGCACCGGCCGGACCTGCGCGAGTGCAATCTGGCGAGCGTCACGTCCCTGACCTTCGCCGACCAGCGGCTGGCCAGCGTCAGTTACGCCGAGCCGGCCGCCGAGTTGTACCGCGACGAGCCGTCGGTGCCCGGGGCGTGACACGGAGCGCGTACCCGTAGCGGTAAGCTGGTGCTTCGGGTGCGGTAGGCGTGCGCTTTTCCGGCGTTCGGCCTTCCCGGGGCACGCCCCGGTCGCATCGGCCACCCCGCGCCCTGAGCGCGTCGGTGCCAGCGGGCCCAGCAGCCGCATCCGAACCCCTTGCCGGTTTTCACCGCCCAGCGGTTCGGCATGTCCGTACTCATCGTGAGCGAGAAGGTGATCCCATGGGTTCCGTCATCAAGAAGCGTCGCAAGCGGATGGCGAAGAAGAAGCACCGCAAGCTGCTCAAGCGCACGCGTATCGCGCGTCGCAACAAGAAGTAGGAACGGTCGCGGCGAAGTCGTCTCTCCGCGGGCGTGGGCGTGCCCCCGGCTCGTCCCGGACGCGGAGACACCTTCCCCCTTTGCGCGCGCTTTGCCGCCGCAATGGAATTTTCTGGGTGAGGCGCTGTTGTGCCTCACGGGTCGCGGTCGCCGGCTCACCCTCGTGGTGAACGGTCCGCGGACCTCCCGGAACAGCTCCCGTCTCCTTCCAAGGAACGTGTCGCCATGGCTCGTGTCGTACTCGTCACCGGGGTGTCCAGCCCCCTTGCCGCCAGGGTCGCGCAGACCCTGAGCGAGGAGCCCGGTGTCCGCCGGGTGATCGGCGCCGACTCGTCGCCGCCGCCCCAGGACACGCGGGGTATCGAGTACGCCCATGTCGACCTGCACGACGGGAGCCTCGACCGGATCGTCACCGACTCCGGTGCCGAGCTGGTGCTGCACCTCGGGCTGGACACCGAGGGCGCCCCGAACCGGGAGGACAACCTCCTGGGGACGATGCGGGTGCTGGGCGCGGCCCAGCGCTCCACCTCCGTCCGGCGCCTGGTGGTGCGCTCCAGCGCCACCCTCGACGCCGACGACGCGGCCGAGGTCGAGCGCCACACGCGCGGCCTCCAGCGCCGCCGCCCCGACCTCTCGGTGGCCCTCCTGAGGTTCGCCAACCTCATCGGCCCCTCGGCCGACACCCCCCTCACCCGCTACCTCGACTCGCGCCTCGTGCCCACGGTGCTCGGCAACGACCCGCGGGTGCGCTTCCTGCACGAGGACGACGGCGCCGAGGCGCTGGTGCGCATGGCGCTCAGCGACGGGACCGGCTTCTTCGACGTGGCCGGAGCCGATCCCGTGCCGCTCTCGCAGTGCCTGCGCCGCGTCGGCGGCCAGCGGCTGCCGGTCCCCGCCCGCGGCCTCAAGGTGCTGAGCGGCCTGGCCAAGCACGGCCGCATCGGCTACGCGAGCTCCAGCACGACGCGTGCCGTCCACGCGGGACTGCACACCGCGGGGATGGACTCCGACTCCCTGGAGCGGGTGCTGGACTGGTCCCCCGCGTACTCCTCCGCCGAGGCCTTCGAGTCCTACGCGCACAGCCGCGCGTCGTCCTCGCCGCGGCACGGACTGCGCCCGGTCCACGTGCTCGCGCTCGCCCGGGCCACGCTGGGGCGCTGAGCCCCCCTCCCACGGTGTCCGCGCGCCCGTTCCGCACGGGACCCGCCGACCCCCGCCGTTCCGGCCCCGAGCGGTTCCCGGCCCGCGGCCCCGCCGCCCTGGGCGTGCAGCCGCGGTCCCCGCGCCGGAGCCCCGGGCCCACCCACCGTCTCCCCGACCCGCCCCGGTCGTCCTCCGCGTGCCCCGACCGCCGTCCGGGCGGCTTCCGCCGCGGTCCCCGCGACCCCGTTGCGGCCCGTGCCCGCCGCGCGCAGGCCGTCGTGGACGCCTCCGGGGGCCGTGACGCGCGGTCCCGCCCGGCCGCGAGCCTCCCGCTTCGCCTCAGACCGCTCTGCGCTGTCTGACCGCGCGCATGGCGACCGCGCCCGCCACCGCGCCCGCCACCGCCGCGGGGACCGCCACCTTCAGCGCGGCCCGGTGCCGCCGGAAGTCGTGGACCGGCCAACCGTGCGTGCGCGCGTACCGGCGCAGGTCCCCGTCGGGGTTGACCGCGTGGGGCCGTCCCACGAGGGACAGCAGCGGCAGGTCGTTGGAGGAGTCGCTGTAGGCCGAGCACGCGGCCAGGTCCCAGCCCTCCTTGCGGGCGAGCGCGCGCACCGCCACGGCCTTGGCGGGCCCGTGCAGGAGGTCCCCGTTGAGCCGTCCCGTGTACACGCCGTCGACGCTCTCCGCCTCCGTGCCGAGGGCGCCGGTCAGGCCGAGCCGCCGCCCGATGATCTGCGCGAGCTCCACCGGGGTGGCGGTGACCAGCCACACCGGTTCGCCGGCGTCGAGGTGCCGCTGCACCAGCGCGCGCGTGCCCTCCCAGATCCGGTCGGCCATGGTGTCGTCGTAGATCTCCTCGCACAGGGTGACCAGGTCGGCCAGGTCGTGGCCGGCGACGAACGCCAGGGCGGCCTCGCGCGCGGCGTTGATGTGCTCGGGCTGTTCGCTCCCGGTGACCCTGAAGACCGTCTGCCCCCACGCGAAACGCATCAGGTCGCGCGTGGTGAACAGGTCGCGGGCCGCCAGGCCCCGGGCGAAGTGGTAGATCGAGGCGCCCCGCATCAGGGTGTTGTCCACGTCGAAGAAGGCGGCCCCCGGACCGACCGGAGTCGGGGACACGGCGTCGTATGACACGGTTCTCTCCTGGCTTGGGTGGGGGAGGCGGCCCTCCGGTGTCGGGGTGGCGAGCCCCGCGTAGTGCGAGCCTACGACCACCCGCGGGTCGTGCGGGGCCGCTGGGATGCGGTGACAAACCAGGTGATGAAGCTCACAGTGTAAATCCCTGTTGTGGGCCCCACTCTGCGGGATCTTCCCCGAAACTGCCCCCGCCATTCTGGTCAAAGTGCACATCCACCCGTTGGCGTGCAGCATCATTGTCGGGATGGTGACGGTAGGACTGGCATTCATAAGCGCGTTGGTGGGCTGGAGCGCCACCGCCGCGCTCGCCGCGTACGCCCAACGCCGTCCCGGTGTGGCCGCGATCGGGTGGCTCGTCGCGGCACTGGGGATGACGGTGGGCCTCAGCGCGGCCGTGATCGGGGCGATGTTCGACTTCGGCGAACTCACCTTCCGGCTGCTCCAGATCGGTATCAGCCTCCTCGGGCCGCTCTACATGGCCTGGGGCGCCTTCGAGTACGGCGTCCGATCTCCCCGCGGCGTGTTCACCTCGCGGCTGCTGCTGAGCGCGTTCACCATCGTTCCCCTGGTGGTGCTGTCCGTCGACCGGGTGAGCACCCGGTTCGGCGACACCTTCCCCGCCCTGGGCGACCACTACGACCTCATCCCGCGCTCGCTCGTCAACGTCACACAGGTCGTCGCCGCCGTCCTGCTGGTCACCGCGGTCGTCGCGGTGGCCAGGCGCGCCTCCGCCCACCGCAACGCCGACCTGGCGGTGCTCGGCCTGGTCTCCCTCGCCACGGTGCTCTCGGTGCTGGTCGGCCGGTTCGGGCTCGGCCTCGTCGGGCCCCTGCTGATGCTCGGCGCGGTCGCGGCCCTGTGGTGCGCCGCCGCGATGGTCGCGCGCCCCCGCCGCGACCCCTACGACGACGACTACTACGACGACTACGACGACGTGGCCGAGGACACCGAAGACGAACTCCCGGAGGAGCCCGTGCGCCGCAAGCGTCGCAACGCCGACCCCTACGACGACTACTACGACGGTCCGCCGACCCGGCAGGCCCCGCCCGCCAAGCTGCGCGGCGTCATCACGATCTACACGCTCGCCGACGGCCAGGGCCCGGGCTTCGACCGCCTCGCCGACGCCGTCGTCGCCCAGGTCGCCGAGCGTGAGCCGGACACCCTGCTGTTCGCCTGCCACACGGTTCCCAGCGCGCCCTCGCAGCGCATCGTCTACGCGATCTACCGGGACGAGCTGGCGCAGGAGGAGCACGAGCAGCAGCCGCACGTCGTGGAGTTCGCCCGGATCGGCGCGAACCACGTCGTCGCCACCAACGTGATCGAACTCTCCCTGGCGGGCGCCTCGGCCAGCGACGGCCTCGCCGGCCTGCTGATGCCCCGCTGACCTGCGCCTTCAAGGCCCGCATGGCAAGGGCGGACGGCGGTGCGGCCCCTGGCCCCCACCAGGGGAGGTCTCGAACCGGTGTCTTCTCCCCGGAACGCCGAACCGGTCGAGGGGCCCCGGCGTCCAACCCCGGGTGAAGTACCCTTCCCTACAGGTTTCTCCTGACCGGTGCCCGTCGGGCACCGATGGCGTGTGACCGAGACCGGCCGGACAGCCCAGCCGAGAGGCGCGCCGGAGCGAAAGAAAGTGTGCTGGGATTCCCGATGCGTAAATTTCTTGTCGTCCTCCTGATCCTCCTGGTCGCCCTCGTGGTGGCGGCCGACGTCGGGGGACGCAGCTTCGCGCAGAGCGCCGTGGCGCGCCAGCTCGCACAGCAGCTCCAGATGGCGGAGGAGCCGACCGTCGAGATCGAGGGCTGGGCGTTCCTGCCGCAGGTGTTCGGGGGCGAGTACTCCGAGATCCGCATCACCGCCGACACCGCCACCCTCAACGGCGTCACCCTCGAGCAGATCGACGCGACCGCCGCCGGCGTGCGGGCGCCCCTGGCGGACATGCTCGACCAGCCCAGTGTGGTCGCGGGGCAGCTGGACGGCTCGGCCGTCGTCCCCTACTCCTACTTCAACGCCTACCTGCCCGAGGGCATCACCATCACGACGGAGAACGGGCAGCCCCGGATCACCGGTGAGCTCGCCCTCCCGGAGCTCGGCCTGAGCACCTCGGTCAACGCGGGCGGGGAGTTCGGCGTGGACGGCGACACGCTGTCCTTCACCCCCGACGACATCCAGGTCGACGGTGTCCCGGGCGACGTCAGCGGCCTGGTCTCCGGTTCCCTCACCTTCAGCGCGCAGGCGCCCGCCCTCCCCTTCGGCCTGGCCGTCACCGACATGGAGCCCACCTCCACCGGGCTGCGGATCACCGGCACCGGGTCCGACGTCCCCCTGATGGGGGCCGACGCGGCCTGACGGCCCGCACCCGGCGGCGGGGTTCCGGGCGCCGCCGGGAACGCACGGCGCGGGGCGCGCCGACGGCACACCAGGAGGAGGACGGAGCGGTGACGACACGGGACGAGGGCACGCCGGGGGACCGGCCCGCCGCGGTGCGGCCCGGTGCGGCCGACGCGCTGACCTCCGACGAGATCGGCGCCGAACTGGGCGAGCGGGCCACGCTCGTCCAGTTCTCCAGCGCCTTCTGCCAGCCCTGCCGCGCCACCCGGCGGGTCCTCGGCGAGGTCGCCGGGATGGTCGACGGCGTCGCCCACGTGGAGATCGACGCCGAGGCCCGGCTCGACCTCGTCCGCAGGCTCGACGTCGCGGGCACCCCCACGGTCCTCGTCCTCGACGCCGGGGGCCGGATCGTGCGCCGGGCCGGCGGCCAGCCGCGCAAGGCGGACGTCATCGCCGCGCTCGGCCGGGCCGTCCGCTGATCGGGGGTCCCCGTACGCCCCGGCGCGAACGTTCCCCCTGTGATCTACCCCACGCGTGACAAACGCGTCACGGGGACTGTAGCGTCTAGAACGTGACTTCCTTGACGAGCGCGTATCTGACGAAGCGACGGGCAGTGGACTTCTGCCGCGTCGCCGCCGCGCTCTGTCTGTGTCCCTAGGGCGGACGGGCTTCCCGACCCCCGCTCCCTCCGTGCGACTGGCCTTCCACCGTGTACGCAGCAGGGGACGACACACCATGCAGGCCGACCCTCGCGGGCAGTGCTCAACCGCTGTCCCGACCGCACCCGTGACGGCCGCCGCGTACCCCGGGGTCCACGGCCTCCGGGCACCGGTCCTCGCGTTCGCGGTGGTCGCCGGGGCGGCCCACCCGCCGCCCGGCCTGCCGTTCCCCGCCTCCGTACGCCCCCGTTCCGGCCCACCGGCCGAACCGGGGGCCGGCCGGTCGCCACGGTCCGCACAGGGAGCAGGACACGCCTCCGCCGTTCCCGGACCCGCCGGTCACCCGGCGGGCACGGAGCGGCCCGGTATCGCCGCGTCCGCCCCCGCACCCCCCGCAGCCCTCCCCGTAGGCCGTCCGGCCTCCGCCACGGCTGCGGGAAGCACCTTCTCGCCCTCCGCCGCACGGCGTCGGGCAGGACGGCTCGACCCCACGCGTCCCGGGACGGCAGCACCCCGGGAGCACCGACCGCACACGCGACACCGCACAAGAAACACAGGAGGTTCCCTATGAGCCGCTCCGACGTCCTCGTGGACGCCGACTGGGTGGAGGCTCACCTGGACGATGACAACGTGGTCCTCGTCGAGGTCGACGAGGACACGTCCGCCTACGACAAGGGACACATCCGCGGCGCCGTCAAGATCGACTGGAAGACGGACCTCCAGGACCCTGTCCGCCGCGACTTCGTGGACCGGACCGGGTTCGAGAAGCTGCTGTCCGCCAAGGGCATCGGCAACGACGACCAGGTGATCCTGTACGGCGGCAACAACAACTGGTTCGCGGCCTACGCCTACTGGTACTTCAAGCTGTACGGCCACGACGCCGTCCGCCTGCTCGACGGCGGGCGCAAGAAGTGGGAGCTGGACTCCCGCGAGCTGGTGGAGGAGGTGCCCGAGCGCGCCGCCACCGAGTACACCGCCAAGGAGCAGGACACCTCGATCCGCGCCTTCCGCGACGAGGTCGTCGAGGCCATCGGCACCAAGGACCTGGTCGACGTCCGCTCGCCCGACGAGTTCACCGGGAAGCTGCTCGCCCCCGCGCACCTGCCGCAGGAGACCTCGCAGCGCCCCGGCCACATCCCGACCGCGCGCAACATCCCGTGGGCCAAGACCGCCAACGAGGACGGCACGTTCAAGAGCGCCGAGGAGCTGCGGGAGCTGTACACCGGGGCCGGCGTCGACCTGGACAAGGACATCATCGCCTACTGCCGCATCGGCGAGCGCTCCTCGCACACCTGGTTCGCCCTGCGCGAGATCGTGGGCCTGGAGAACGTCAAGAACTACGACGGCTCCTGGACCGAGTACGGGTCCCTGGTGGGCGTGCCCGTCGAGCTCGGAGAGGCGGAGGCCAAGTGAGCGACAGCTGCGGAGCGCCGGTCGGCGGGGTCGCCCTCGCCGACGTCGACGCGGGGAACCAGGCGGTCATCCAGGGCACGGTGACGCGTGACGGCGAGCCGCTGCGCGGCGCCTACGCCCGCCTGCTCAACGCCTCCGACGACTTCGTCGGCGAGGTGGCCACCGGGGACGAGGGGACCTTCCGCTTCTTCGCCGCCGACGGCGACTGGAAGGTCCGCGTCCTGGCGTCCAAGGGCTTCACCGGCGAGTACCCGGTGCGGGCCGAGGTGGGCAAGGTCATCGACCTCCGGGTCCAGGCCTGACCCACGGCCGACACGACAGTTCGGGCGCGGAGCGCCGGTACCGACGGGAGACCGTCCGGGACCGGCGCTCCGCGCTGTCGGGGGCCGGGCGCCGGGGACGGCCGTCCCGCCCGGCCCGGGGGGCTCCGGAGCCGCCCCGCGGCCGGGGCGGTCGCGCGTTCGTCCACAGGGCGCGTCCTGGTCTGGCAGGCCGTTCAGGGTCCTGCTTCACTGGAGGGAGCGCGGGGCCCGGTCGGCCGCCCGGCCGGTACCGGCGTCCGACAGCGTGTCGACCGCGGTGGGACCGTGACAAGCACGCCGGGCAGCTGGCAGCATCGGGCCCACGCTCCGGCCACCGCCGGGGTCCCGCGTGAACGACCCCGGCCGCTCCCTCCCCAGCGGCCGGTCAGGAGGTGTGAGGACGGTGCCCGACCCCCGAACCGGCGGCACGGCCAGAGGAGAGGCCGGGCGGACCTACGTCGGCTGGCGCCACGCGGTGCTCCTCCCGCCTCCGGGACCGGCACCCCGCAGGCCCGTGCCCGCCGACTCCGAGAGCGTCAGCGAGGAGTGGATCGCCGCCCAGCGCGACAGCGAGGCCCAGACCAACCGCCCCCTCTACTACGCCCTGGGCGGGCTCGGCCTGTTCGCCCTGCTGTGCCCGCTGCTGTGGAGCCTGCGCATCCTCCCCGGCAGCTTCGCCCTCGGCGGCGTGTTCGCGTGCGCCGCCGTCGCGGCTCCCGTCGTCTTCGCCCTGGTCCAGAGCCGGCAGGTCGTCGCGGAGCGGCTGGAGAGGGCCCGTGAGCGGCTGGCGGCCGAGCGCGACGAGCGCGAGCGGGTGCTGCACCAGCAGCAGCGCGACCACGCCCGCCGGTACACCGAGTGGCAGGCGGCCTCCCGGGCCTACGAGGCCCAGCCCCGCTGGTACGGGGTGACCGTCCCCGCCGACGCCCGAGCCGTCGTCGTGGTCGGCGGCACGGAGGCGGGGTGGTCGGCGCTGCTCGCCACCGTCGGCGTCTCCCGGCTCCGGGAGGGGGGCGACCTCACCGTCGTCGACCTCACCGGGCGCTCCGTGGCCCGGGAGCTCGTCCGGCTCGCCCGCCGCTGCGCCGTCGACCCGCGCCGCTGGGTGCTGCCCGCCGACCTGCCCCGGATGACGCTGGGCACCAACCTGGACGCGGGCCAGCGGGCGCGCATCCTGTCCGCCGTCGCCGCCGCGTCCGGCGAGGCCGACGACGCGGACGCCGACGAGACCCTGATCCTGCGCCTGCTGGAGGTCCTGGGCCCGCGCGTCGGCATCGCCGAGCTCATCGGCGGCCTGCGCGCCCTCATCACCCCTCTGGAGGACGCGGCCGAGGACGACCCGGCACTCGCCCTGCTCACCCCCGACCAGCGCGTCCGGGTGCGCGAGCGCTGCGCGGACCGTCCCGACGTCCGTGAACGGGCCTGGGAGCTCGAACGCCGCCTCAGCCCCTTCGAGGCCGTCGGCACCCGGGCGGACGACGGCGAGTACGCGCAGGTCAAGATCATCTCCACCGACCGGGCCTCCGGCCGTGCCGCGGCCCGCGTGTACGGGACCTACGCCGTCTCCGCGCTCAGCGAGCTCCTGGAGGGGGCGGCCCCGCCCCCCGGCGGCGGGGGCCGGGGCCGCCGGCAGGACCGGACGCGGACCGTCGTGGTCTGCGGCGCCGAGACACTCCCCCCGGAGGAGGTCGAGCAGGTCCTCTCCGCCGGGGCCGACAGCGGGGTGGAGGTCGTCCTGATGTTCCGCACGCCCTCGACCGCGGCCCTCGCCAGGTTCGCGGACCCCGCCTGCCTGCCGGTGGTGATGCGCCAGCACGGGGAGTCCGCGGAGACCGTCGAGCGGGCGGTGGCCACGGCCCCGGGCCCGCACGATCCCGCGCGGATGAGGCTGCACCGCCTGACCGAGGCGGTCGGCGAGGCGGCGGGCGGCCCGCCCCCCGGCGCGGAGGAGGGGGCCGAGGACGAGATCGAGGCCGACGACCGGTTCTTCGCCTCCCCCCACACCGAGTCCGGAGCGGTCATCCGCAACGCCGCCGCCGCTATCGCCCCCTTGGACCTGGTTCGTCATGTGAGATCCGCCACGTCATGGGGTCGCGCCACCGCCCAGGCGGCGGGAATCGACGCACCTGGCGCCGACGGGGAGGAAGAGGACGCCTTCGTCCGCGTCAGCCTGCTCGACGCCGGGGCGCTCCGCGGACTGCCCCCCACCGCCGCGGTGGTCCTGACCGCCGACGGCCCTGTCCTCGCGGACACCAACCCGGGTATCCTCACCCTGTCCACAGCCACACTGGCCACCGTGGACGACTCCCAGAACTCCAGCACCACGCCGCCGGCCGTACGCGGCACCGGGGCGGCCGAGGGCCGCCGGGGCGGGAGGGGACGGCACGCCGAGGGCGGTCACCCCCGCGCCGACGTTTCCGGCGCCGCCTCCGACACACCCGACGGCACCGCGGTCCGCGACGGATCGCCGGCTCCCGCGGGAGCGGGCGAGTCCCGGGGGCAGGTACCGCCCAACCTGGGACCGCCGCCGGAGAGGCTGGACTGGCGGGTCTGATCCCAGGTGGACAATAAGCTTGGCCCGACACATCGCCCGCCGCCTCCCAGGAGCGAACGGCGCGGGTGATCCAGCAATTCTGGAGAGTAGATGAGCGAGCTTCCCTTGCGCGCCCAACTGGCATCGGTTCTGGGAAGGAGCGCAGCCAGCCTGTCCCGCGCCACCGGGCGGGGAGACGGCTCCGTCATCGGTGGCAGGGTGGCGCTCAAGGTCGAACCCGACCTGCTCGCCAAGCTCGCCCGGGGCCGCAGGCTCGCCCTGGTCAGCGCCACGAACGGCAAGACCACCACCACCAGGCTCATCGCGCAGGCCCTGCGCGAGTTCGGCGACGTGGCCACCAACGAGTACGGCGCCAACATGCCCACCGGGCACATCACGGCGCTGTCCGACAACCGCTCGGCCGTCAACGGCGTGCTGGAGGTCGACGAGAAGTACCTCCCGCAGGTGCTGCTCGCCACCCAGCCGGCGTTCGTGGTCCTCATGAACCTGAGCCGCGACCAGATGGACCGCGCCTCGGAGATCAACCTGCTCGCCAAGAAGTGGCGCACCGCCCTGGGCAAGAGCAACGCGCACGTCATCGCCAACGCCGACGACCCCCTCGTCGCCTGGGCGGGCCTGGGCGCTCCCAACGCCACCTGGGTCTCCGCCGGCCAGCGCTGGAAGGAGGACTCCTGGTGCTGCCCCGAGTGCGGCGGCCACCTCCGGCGCGAGGCCGACCCGCACTGGGAGTGCCCCGAGTGCGGTCTGGCGCGGCCCCGGACGAGCTGGGCGGTCGAGAACGAGACCGACACCCTGGTCACGCCCGAGGGCCAGAGGATCAAGCTGCGCATGAACCTGCCCGGGGACGCCAACCGGGCCAACGCGGCGATCGCCGCCGCGACCGCCGCCGGGTACGGCATCCACCCGGAGCGCACCGTGGAGCGCCTGCGCGAGGTCACCTCCGTCGCGGGCCGCTACACGTCCGTGGTGACCATGGGCGTCGAGGTCCGGCTGCTGCTCTCCAAGAACCCCGCCGGGTGGCTGGAGTCGTTCGCCGTGCTGGACCCGCCCCGGACGCCGGTGATCCTCGCGGTCAACGCCCAGATCCCCGACGGCAAGGACACGTCCTGGCTGTGGGACGTCGACTACACGGTCCTGCGCGACCGCCGCGTGTTCGTCATGGGCGAGCGCCGCACCGACCTGGCCCTGCGCCTGGAGACCGACGGGGTCCGGTTCGAGATCGCCGACCGCGTGGACGAGGTGCTGGGCCGCCTCAAGGCCGAGCAGCCCGACATCACCAAGGTCGACCTCATCGCCAACTACACCGCCTTCCAGCAGATCCGCACGGCGTACGGCCGCGTCCAGTAGGGGAGAGTCATGACGAACACCAGTGCGTTGCGGATCGTGTGGATCTACCCCGACCTCCTGAGCACCTACGGCGACCAGGGCAACGTCCTCATCCTCAAGCGCCGGGCCGAACTGCGGGGCATCCCGACCGAGATCGTGCACGTCCACTCCAGCGACTCGGTGCCCGAGCAGGGGGACATCTACCTGCTCGGCGGCGGCGAGGACCGGCCGCAGATCCTCGCGGCCGAGCGCCTGCGCGCCGACGGCGGGCTGGCCCGCGCCGCCGCCCGCGGCGCGTGCGTCTTCGCGGTGTGCGCCGGCTACCAGATCATCGGCGAGACCTACGGCGACGACGAGGCCAACCCGCTGCCGGGCGTGGGCATCCTCGACATCCGCAGCGGCCGCGGCCAGGCGCGCGCGGTCGGCGAGATCGTCGCCGACGTCGAGCCCTCCCTGGGCGTCGGACGGATCACCGGCTTCGAGAACCACCAGGGCCGCACGGCCATCGGCCCCTCGGCCCGCCCGCTGTCGACCACGGTCCGGGGCATCGGCAACGACGACCGCACCGAGGGCGCCTACCAGGGCCAGGTGCTGGGCACGTACCTGCACGGACCCGCCCTGCCCCGCAACCCGCAGCTGGCCGACCTGCTGCTGCGCTGGCGCGTGGGCCAGCTGGCCCCGCTCGCGCCGTCCTGGGGCGAGCGGCTGCACGACGAGCGCATGGCCGCGGCGCTGCGCCAGTAGCGCCGCGCACGGAGCACGGCCGCGGGGCCCGGCGGACACGGAACCACTCCCTGTCCTCCGGGCCCCGCCCGCGTCCGCGCCGGTGTGCCGCCCGTGCGGCCGGGGCGCGGGCGGGGCCCGGCGCCCGCGCGGCCGCGGGGCCCGTGGAATGAACAGGCCCCCCACAACGCTGCCCTGGGCATGAAGGCAATGGCACTGCACCAGTACGGTTCCGCTGACGACCTGGCCCTCGTGGAGCTTCCCGAGCCCAAGGTGGCGCCGGGGGAGGTCCTGATCCGCGTGAAGGCGGCGGGGGTGAACCCGGTCGACTGGAAGCTCGCGGCCGGAGGGCTCGACCCCGTCATGGAGGCGGGTTTCCCGCTGATCCCGGGGTGGGACGTCGCGGGCGTCGTCGAGGCGGTCGGGTTCGACTCGACCGAGTACGGGATCGGGGACGAGGTCTACGGGTACCTCCGCAAGGACTGGGCGAAGAACGGCACCTACGCCGAGCTGGTCTCGGCGAGCGTGCGCATGCTCGCCCCCAAGCCGGTGTCGCTGGGCTGGGAGGAGTCCGCGGGGGTCCCGCTCGCCGGCCTGACCGCCTACCAGGCGTCGAGGCGCGTCGGCGTGGGAGCCGGTGACACGGTGCTCGTCCACGCCGCCGCCGGCGGCGTCGGGTCGTTCGGCGTCCAGATCGCGGTGGCGCGGGGCGCCCGCGTCATCGGCACCGCCAGCGAGCGCAACCACGACTACCTGCGCTCCCTGGGGGCCGAGCCCGTCGTCTACGGCGACGGCCTGGCCGACCGGGTCCGGGCCCTGGCGCCCGGGGGCGTCGACGCCGTGCTGGACTTCGCCGGCGGCGGGGCGGCCGAGCAGTCCCTTCCGCTGGTCGGGAGCCCGGGCCGGGTCGCCTCCGTCGCGGACGCCGACGTCCTGGAGAGGGGCGGCCACTACGTGTGGGTGCGCCCCGACTCCGCCGACCTCGTCGGGCTGTCCCGTCTCATCGACGACGGCAAGGTCTCCGTGTACGTCGAGCGCGCGTTCCCCCTGACGGAGGCGGCCGACGCCTGGCGCCTGAGCCAGACCGGCCGGACCCGGGGGAAGATCGTCCTGACGGTCTGACCGGCACAGGAGCCCCGGAGTCCGCCGAGGGCCTGCGCGGACGCGGTCCGCGCAGGCCCTCGCCCCCTGGTACCGCCGGCCCGGGACGGGGCGGCCGGGCTCCCCGGGCAAAGAGGTCACAACTCCGGAATGTCGGGCAAGTGACTTGCGTCACATGTATATGGGTACCAGTGATCGACGGCCGTCACCGTCCGGACGGGGTTCCGTCGTGCGGGCGCTTGCCGTCCCGGTGGCGGTCTTCCTGGCGGCGGCAGGATGCGTGGGGACCGTCGTCTCCCTGAACAGCGTCCCGTCACCCGACGTCCGGGTCACCGTCGGCGAGGAGGAACCCGGCCCGTCGTCCGGCCGCGAGCCCGAGGAGGGCGACCCCGGGGCCGCGGAGCCGCCCGGATCCGGGACGGCCGGCCCCGAGGAGCCGGAGACCGCCGAGCCGGAGACCGGCGGCGGGACCGGGTCCGTCCCGCCCGGATCGTACGACGGCGTCTCCGTCGCGGTCGGGGAGTTCGCGGTCACGGTGGAGACGGCCTACACCGACGCGACCATCACGGACGGCATGGGCATGCACGACACCGCGCCCGAGGGCTGGGAGTACTTCATCCTCCGCCTCGACGTGACCAACGCGGGGTCCGCGCCGGCGGCCTTCGACCCGGTCGGGTCGCTCGGGCTGGCCACCGACGGGAGCGAGTACACGAACGACCCCGGGGCCGAGTACACGGTCGCCCACGACTACTTCTGGGACGACCTCGCCCCGGGGGAGACGGTCACCACCCACATCCTGTTCCTGGTCCCCGCCGGGACCGAGCTCTCCTCGGTCCTGATCAACGGGGAGGTCAGGCTCAGCCCGAACTGACGGTCGACCGGCCGCACCGCACGCGAGCGTCGTCGGCGCGGCCGGACAGCGCCGGGGGCGACGGCTAGCGGGGGCGCCTGCGGAGGGTGATCTGGGCGTTGGCCCCGGTGTCCGGGTCCACCACGACCTCCTGCCCGGCGGCGATGCCCTCCACCACCAGGTCGGCGTCCACGGGCGCGGAGCGCTTGAGCACGCCGAGGGCGATCGGTCCCAGTTCGTGGTGCCGGGCCGAGGTGCCCACCCGGCCGACGGGGCGGCCCTCCAGCTCGATCGGGCTGCCCACCTCGGGCAGGCGCTCCGCGGTGCCGTCCAGGTGCAGCATCACCAGCCGGCGCGGGGGCCGGCCCAGGTTGTGCACCCGGGCGACCGTCTCCTGGCCCGGGTAGCAGCCCTTCTCCAGGTGGACGGCCCTGCCCACCCAGTCCACCTCGTGCGGGATGGTGCGGTCGTCGGTGTCCAGCCCGGGGCGCACCCGGTGCCCGGCGATCCGTTGCGCCTCGTACGCCCACATCCCCGCGGGACGCGCCCCGGCGGCCGTCAGGGCCTCGGCGGCGGCGGAGAGGCGCTCGACCGGAAGGAACAGGTCGGTGCCGTCCTCCGCCGCGCGCACGGGCACGTCGCCGAGCGAGGCGGCCTCGACGGCCTTCGCACGGTCCGGGCCGAGCACGGTCAGGACCGCGCGGGAGTCGCCGAGGTCCTCCACCTCGACGCGCAGCATGAACCTCATGGAGTCCAGGAACGCGGCCAGCGGGGCCCCGCCGCCGGGCTCCGTGTGGATCCAGACGGCCTCGCCGTCGTCCACGAGGGACAGGTGGTGGCGGAGGTGGCCCCGGGTGTCCAGGATCAGGGCCTCGGTGGCGGTTCCCGGGGCCAGGCCCTTGGTCGACTGGCTCGTGAGGTCGTTCAGCCACCCCAGGCGGTCGGGGCCGCCGACCCGGACCACGCCCCGGTTGCTCCGGTCGACCCACGCGCTCGAACGTTCCATGGCGCGCCCCTCGTGGGCCGGGTCGCCGTAGTGCGCGGCGACCCCGGAGTCGGGGGACTCGGCGCCCACGGCGCCCGGTGTGCTCATCAGCGGCGAAGTCATACAGCCGAGACTAGCCGCCCCGTAAAGAGTCCGAAAACACCGCTCTGACCTGCGGTTTCGCGCACAGGAAAAACATTTGCCCCGGGCCCGCCGCGGGACGTATCGTCGGTGTCACGCAAGAAAGGAGGTGGTCTGAGAGTGATTGATCTCAGGACTGGCGAGGTGGCCGTCCGCTAGGGCGACGCTCGCGTTCGCGCGGCGTCGCCCGCAGCGAATCCCAGACGGACACCCGGACCCCGGGCTGCCGGACTCGTCCGACCGGCCCCGCCCCCGCGGCGGGAACCAGCCCGGGGTCTGTCCTTGCCCGGACCCCGCCCCTACGTGCCGGCGCCGGTCCGCTTGAGCTGCGCCGACATGTACGAGCGCAGGCTGTGGCCGCGCGCCGCCAGGTCCCAGGCGTACCCCAGCGTGTCCCGGTCGTCGCCGAACAGGCCGTAGAGCCTGTGCGAGGCCGTCGCGTCGATACCGGTCTCGGTGTGCACCACCGCGTCGGTGTGCATCTCCACCCGGTTCGCGAACACGTTGCCCAGGTAGACCTCGATGAAGCCCTCGGGGTGCGAGATCAGCGCCTCCAGGTGCACGACCTGCTCGCCGTCCTCGCGCTTGCCCGCATCGGAGTCCGGGCGCGCGCGCCAGTACCCCGACTCCTCGGCGACGAGCTCGCCCGGCTTGCCGTCCGCGCCCATCCGCCAGGCCCTGCTGGTGAAGGCGAGGTACGGAAGACCGGCCGTGTGTGTGAACTCGATCTCCTGTCCGAACTGGAACTCTTCCACGTCGGCGTAACCGGCGACGCCGACGCCCTCCCAGTGACCGATCAGGAAGGACAGTTTCGCCAGATCGGGATGTGCCTCAGCGTCCATGACACCAGAGCGTAGCGGCGGCGGACGAGTGGCGGTGACCACCGCCGTGCGAGCGGCGGCTCCGGCCACTCCCGTGCCGTGGTCCGGACATGCCCAATTGGCCCCGCTTTCCCGGAGAACTGGTAAAGATTGTCAGCAACGCGGTGTGGCCACGGGGTGTTACGCCAACCGCCGACGAAGACCTCCGACGCACTTCCATAAGGGGCGGCCTGTGTTACTGGTGATCGGTTCGGCGCTGCTCGTGGCCGCGGTGGTCCTCCTCCCGCTGACCGTTCTCGCCCTCCGGCGCTGGCTCCGGCAGCGCGGACTCGCCCAGCTCCGGCCGGGCGCCCTCACCGCCCAGGAGGGCCGGCGGGTCACGCTGACCGGAGTGGCCGCGCCGGGGCCGGACGGCCCCATCACCTCCGGTCTCGCGGGCGTGGAGTGCGTGTGGCACGGCCACGAGGTGCTCCGCCACTACTGGCCGCTCAACCGCGACCGGACCGAGGGCGCGGTCCGCGAACGGGCCTGCGACTCCATCGCCGACTACGGCTCCGACGACCTGTTCGGTCTGGTCGCCGAGGGGCGCGGGGGCGACGCCGACCGCGTCTTCGTCGTCCCGGGCGACACCGGCCCCAAGGGCGCCGAACTCTGCCTGAAGCGCCTGGTCGGCCGCCCCCAGCCCGGCGTGGCATCGCCCGCCGACGACCTGCTGCCCCGCGTGCGGGGGCGGATCTCGGGTGTCTTCCGGGGGGAGACCATCGAGTTCGAGTACCGGGAGTGGGTGATCCGGCCCGGGGCCCGCGTGCGCGTCACCGGGCAGCTCCGGGTACGGGACGGACGCGTGCTCCTGACCGCGCCCGAGGACGGCTCGATCACCATCGAGCACGGTGTGGACGAGCAGCCGGTGCGTGTGTCGCCCCGCAGGACGGAGGCGATGGTCCTCACCGCCGCCTTCGGCTTCTGCGCTGTGGCGGGGGCGATACTGACCCTCACGGCCCTGTGAGTAGGCTGACGACCATGTCTCGTTCCTTGGTGATCAAGGTCACCGCCGGTGAGGACGACCCGGAGCGGTGCAACCAGGCGTTCACGGTCGCCGCCGCGGCCCTGGCCAGCGGGGTCGGCGTCTCCCTCTGGCTGACCGGTGAGTCCGCGTGGTTCGCCGTCCCCGGCCGGGCGGAGGAGTTCTCCCTCCCGCACGCCGCTCCCCTGAAGGACCTCCTCGACGCGGTGCTCGCCGCGGGCCGGGTCACCGTGTGCACGCAGTGCGCGGCCCGGCGGGAGCTCGCCCCGGGCGACCTCCTGGACGGCGTGCGCATCGCCGGGGCCCCCTCCTTCGTGGAGGAGGCGGTCCAGGACGGCGCGCAGGCCCTCGTGTACTGACCGGGTCCGGACGCGGCCGTGCCCGTGCCGCCGACGGCGGCACGGGCACGGGAAGGCGGAGTGGCAGCTACTTCTTGCCCTGGTTGGCGACGGCCTCGATGGCGGCCTTGGCGGCCTCGGGGTCGAGGTAGGTGCCGCCCGGGTTGGTCGGCTCGAAGGAGTCGTCCAGGTCGTAGACCAGCGGGATGCCCGTCGGGATGTTCAGCCCGGCGATGTCGGCGTCGCTGACGCCGTCCAGGTGCTTGACCAGTGCGCGCAGCGAGTTGCCGTGCGCCGCGACCAGTACGGTCTTCCCCGCGGAGAGGTCCGGGACGATGGAGTCGTACCAGTACGGCAGGGCGCGGTCCAGGACGTCCTTGAGGCATTCCGTGCGCGGCAGCAGCTCCGGCGGGAGCTGGGCGTAGCGGGCGTCACCGGCCTGCGAGTAGGGGTCGTCGTCCGCGATGGGCGGCGGAGGGGTGTCGTAGGAGCGGCGCCAGATCATGAACTGCTCGTCGCCGTACTCCTCGCGCGTCTGCGCCTTGTCCTTGCCCTGGAGGGCGCCGTAGTGGCGCTCGTTGAGGCGCCAGCTGCGCTCGACGGGCAGCCAGTGCAGGTCGGCGGTGTCCAGGGCGAGGTTCGCCGTGCGGATGGCGCGCTTGAGGAGGGAGGTGTGCAGGACGTCCGGCCTCACACCGGCGTCCTTGAGCAGCTCCCCGCCCCGGCGGGCCTCGTCCTCGCCCGTCGCGGAAAGGTCGACGTCCACCCAGCCGGTGAACAGGCCCTTCGCGTTCCAGACGCTCTCACCGTGTCGCAGAAGTACCAGAGTTCCCATGGGGGCAAGCCTAGCCACCCGGCGACCGGGCCCGGTCGCCCGCCCGCCACCTGGGGGCCGCGGCGGCGCTGCCTGCGGATAGGGCCGTGCCCGGCCCGGACGGCGCGGCCGGAGGCGCCCCGTACGGGACCCGGGACCCGGCGGCGCGGGGCCGGGCCGCCCTACAGGTCGTCCGCGGGTTCGGCCAGGTGCGCGAACGCCCGCAGGTTGCGCATGTCGTGGCCCCGTTCGGCGCGCCACTTCCACTCCCTGCGGATCGCCGACGCGAACCCGCGCTCCAGGGCCCCGTTGAAGTTCTCGTCCGAGTAGGTGAGCACGCAACCGAGCAGGCGGTCGACCTCGTCGGGGGTGACGCCCTCCAGCGGGAGGCGGCCGCGGAGGTAGACGTCGCCGGCCTCGTCCGCGGCGAACGCCATCCCGTACATGTCGGAGTTCTTGCGCATCAGCCACAGGTAGAAGTCGGCGTGGTTCTCGTCCGGCTGCCGGCAGAAGAACGAGGTGAGGGTGAGGCTGTGCGGACCGGTCTCCAGCCACACGAGGGTCTTGAGCTTGGCCCTGCCCGGGAGCGTGACGAGGAACGACCCCTCGCGCGGGCACTCCGCCTCCAGCCCCGACTCGGTCACCGCGGCGGTGATCGCCGCGACCGCGGCCTCGCGCGCCCCATCGGTACCCACCTGGTACGCCTCCCTCACTCGGTCACCTGTTCGCGGCCAGCGGCAGCGCGGGCGGGCTGATGCTCGCGCTGTACACGTCCAGCAGCTCGTCCACCGTCCGCGACCAGCCCAGGGTGGCGGCGTGCTCGGGCGCCGCCAACGCCAGCTTGGCACGCCAGGCCGGTTCGCTGATCATCCTGTGCAGCTGGGCCGCGTAGTCCGCCGGGTCGTGCCCGTCCACCAGGACCCCGGACACCCCGTCCGCCACGGCCGTGGTCAGCCCTCCCACGCGCGCCGCGAGGACCGGGGTGCCGCACGCCTGGGACTCCACCGCCACCAGGCCGAAAGACTCGGAGTAGGACGGCACCACGGTCACCGCGGCCGCACGGTAGTGGTCGGCCAGCCGCTCCCGGGACTGCGGCGGCTCGATCCGCACCACGTCCGCCACGCCCAGGGACCGGGCCAGGTCGGTGAGCATCCGGGGCTCGCGCATCCCGCCGCCGGACAGGCCGCCGACCACGCCCACCACCAGCCGCGACCGCAGGGAGGGGTCGCGCCGCAGGAGGTCCGCCGCCGCGCGGATCAGCACGTCCGGGGCCTTCAGCCGCTGCACGCGGCCCACGAAGAGCAGCAGCTCGGTGTCCTGCGGGAGGCCGATGCGGGTCAGCGCGTCCCGGCGCGAACCGGGGCTGAACACCTCCAGGTCCACCCCGGGCGGGATCACGCTGATCTGGCCGTCGCGCGCGCCGTAGTGCTCGCGGAGCTGGCGGGCCTCGTCCTCGGTGTTGGCGATCAGCCGGTCGGCCTGGTGGACCAGCTGGTCCTCGCCGCGCACGCGCATCTCGGGTTCGGGCACGTCGCCCTCCGCCAGGGCGGCGTTCTTCACCCGGGCCATGGTGTG
Source organism: Nocardiopsis sp. NPDC055824 (assembly GCF_053616335.1). Classification (NCBI taxonomy): domain Bacteria; kingdom Bacillati; phylum Actinomycetota; class Actinomycetes; order Streptosporangiales; family Nocardiopsidaceae; genus Nocardiopsis; species Nocardiopsis sp. NPDC055824. Next base: position 49,904 of record NZ_JBSHDN010000004.1, on the reverse strand, counting down.
CATCGACTGGACCATCGGCACGCCCCAGCGGCGGGCGGCCACCACACCGGCGCGGCCGGAGAGCCAGTAGTGGCCGTGCACGAGGTCGTAGTGGCCGGGGTCGCCCTGGGCCTCGGCGCGCAGCAGGCCGAAGATGAACGGGCACAGGTGCTCGGCGAGGGTGTTCTTGTCCAGGCGGCCGTAGGGCCCGGCGGGTATGTGCCGCACGTTCACGCCCGGGGCGAGCTCCACGACCGGGGGCATGTCGCGTTCGGTCGCGCGGGTGAAGACGTCGACGGCCACGCCGCGTTCGGCCATCCGGCGGGCCACCTCGACCACGTAGACGTTCATCCCTCCGGCGTCACCGGTGCCCGGCTGGTCGAGCGGCGAGGTGTGCAGACTGACGGTCGCGACTCGGGAAGGGACCGCCGCCTGTTCTCCCACGGGAACGATTCCAGACACCGGTGGGTCCCTTCAGATCGCGTATACAGCCGCTGTCGTCAACAGCGACGAAGGTACACACTGTTCCCGCCCGGATTGTCCGAGGGGCCTGCTATTGACCGTTCGGCATCCGAGGTGTAGCGGACCGGCCCGCGGCCGGGAGGTCCGCCGTGGTGGGAAAGCCGCGCTCGCACGCGCCGGAGCCGTTCCCCCGGCCGGGACGGACTGTGGCCACCGTCATACCGCGTGCGGCGAGGAGGCGGGAGGGGCGGTCGGTCCGGCCGCGGACACGGCCCTCCCCGGGAGGGGGGCGGTCGTCGAGGCCGGCCACCGGAGCGAACCCTGCGCCGCCCGCCCCTCCGGGCCCGGCGGCCGGTCGGAGGAACGGGCCCCGGCACCGCCTCGGAGGGGGCGGCGCGGGGTCATCCGCACGGACGGGGCAGCCCCGGGAGCCGTCTGCGCACCGGACCCGGGCCCGCGCAGGGCTTCGGGCCGCATGCCGGACCGGCCGCTCAGACCGCGATGGCGTGCCGGAGCCGGAGGTCGTCGGGGTAGGGGCGCAGGTACGTCTGATCCCTGACCCACGCGACGTCCTCCCCCGCGCAGTGGTGGCGCAGCAGCGCCACCGGGACGCTCAGCGGCACCTGCTCCCTCCGGTAGTCCTGGATCGCCTCGAGCAGGTCGTGCCTGCGGGAGTCGTCCAGGAGGGGGCTCAGCATCCCGAAGGCGTGCTGGAGGGCGTTGACGTGCCTGCCCCGGCTCGGCACGACCGCCATCGTCCGGTGGAAGGCCTCGGTGTACGCGGCGACGGTCTCCTCCCGTTCGGCGGTGCCGGCGCGGGCGACGATCCGCCCCGTCTCCCGGTACCCCTCGGGGGAGTGGGACATCAGCTGCAACTTGTGCCGTGCGTGCAGCTCCACCAGGTCGCGGGTCCGCCACGGCGACTCCCAGAGCGTCCGCAGCCTCGCGTGCGCGAACACGCGCTGGGCGAACAGCTCGCGCAGGACCGGGTCGGACAAACGCCCCTGCTCCTCCACGGGGAGGGACGGCAGCAGCTCGGTCAGCCTGCGGGCGAAGGCGCCCCGTCCCTTGCCGTCCACGCGGCCGCCGTCCTCGTCGAACACCGGCAGCGCGTACAGCCCGCAGCTGGGCGACTTGTTCTTGAGGACGTACCCGTCCAGGCGGCGCAGCTGGGCGAGGTGCCGGTCGGCGGTCCGCGCGAGTTCCTCCGAGACGTCGGCCCCGCTCTTGCTGGAGACCACCCTGTCCTCCCCGTCCCGCCGCTGGAGGCGCAGCGTCGGGCGCGGGACGCCCAGGCCGATCTCGGCCTCCGGGCAGACGGGGAGCCAGCCGACGTGCCGGTCGAGCTCGTCGGTGAGGAAGCGTGAGCGCGAGTGCCCCCCGTTGTAGCGGACCGGCGCCCCCAACAGGCAGCTGGACACCCCGACCAGCGGACGCGGAGGGGTCTCCGCGGTGGTCTGTGCAGGTGGAAGGCGTGTCGTCATACGTCATCCCTACCCGGTCCGGGGAACCGCCACCGGTATTCTCCCGGGGCGTTCCGTGGCTCTAGGGTATCCGGATGAACACGTTGCGTAGTGTTCTGCACGATCCAGGCAAGGAGCGCCGCTTGTCCGCCCCGACACTCGTCCTGTTCACCCAGGACCTCCGCGTCCGCGACCACCCCGCGCTCACGGCCGCGATCGAACGCACCCGGACCGTCGTCCCGGTGTTCGTGCTCGACCCCGCCGTCGCGGACCGCTCCGCCCGCAACCGGGTCGCGCACCTGGCCGACGCGCTCGCCTCCCTGCGCGCCGGCCTCCGCGAGCGCGGCGGCGACCTGGCGGTCCTCCGGGGGGACACCGCCGAGGAGGTCTCGGCCCTGGCCCGGGCCGTCGGCGCGGACACCGTCCACACGACTGCCGGGGTCACCGCCCTCGCCGCGCGCCGGGTCGGCCGCCTGCGCGCGGCGGGCCTGGCCGTGGAGTGCTTCCCCGGCCTGACCGTGGTCCCGCCCGGGGAGGTCGCCCCGGCTGGCGGGGACCACTACAAGGTGTTCACCCCCTACTGGCGGGCCTGGGAGGCGCACACGTGGCGCGATCCGCTCCCCGCCCCGGACCGGGTGGCCCTGCCGAAGGGCGTGCGGACCGGCCGCCTGCCCGGGGACGACGGCCGGGGCAGGGGCGCCCTGGCGGGGGAGCTGCCCGAGGGCGGTGAGCGCGCGGCCCGGAAGCGGCTGGCCGACTGGACGCTGCACGGCCTGGCCGACTACCCCGACCGCCACGACGACCTCGCCGGCGACGCCACCTCCCGCCTGTCCGCGGACCTGCGCCTCGGCTGCCTGTCACCGCTGGAGACCGCGCTGGCCGCGGACGGGCGCCCCGGGGGGTCGGAGTTCGTCCGCCAGCTCGCATGGCGCGACTTCCACCACCAGGTCACCGCGGCCTTCCCGGCCGTGAACGTCCGCGACTACCGGCCGCGGGGCAAGGAGTGGCGGCGCGACCCCGACGCCCTCGCGGCGTGGAAGGAGGGCCGCACCGGGGTGCCGATCGTCGACGCGGGCATGCGCCAGCTGCTCCGTGAGGGGTTCGTCCACAACAGGGCCCGCATGATCACGGCCGCCTTCCTCACCCGGACTCTGCGCGTGCACTGGAGGGAGGGTGCCGACCACTTCTTCGAGAACCTCCTCGACGGGGACGTGGCGAACAACTACGGGAACTGGCAGTGGGTGGCCGGAACGGGCAACGACACCCGGCCGAACCGGTCGTTCAACCCGCTCCGCCAGGCGAGGCGCTTCGACCCCGACGGTGTGTACGTCCGCCGCTACCTGCCCGAACTCGCCGATCTTCCGGGGGCCCGGGCCCACACCCCCTGGAGGGAGGAGGCGCCCCCGGAGGGCTATCCGCCGCCGATCGCCGACCCCGGCCACTGACCCGGGGGCGGCTCCGGGCCCCGGACCGGGCCCGGGCGCCGGGACAGCGGCCCGTCCGGGCCCGCGGCCGACCGGACGAGCGCACCGCGTGCGCGGGGGAGCCGGCGGCGGGCCTCCGGAACCCGCTGCCGGGGGTCGCCCGCGCGGGGCTCCCCACGGGCGTCGCCTCCCCCGGGCGGACCGCCGAGGGGGCCGCGACCGGACGGCCGCCCCGGCCGTAGGCGTGTGGAGGTGCGGGGCGGCCTCCCGGACGGGCCGTCCCGCGCCCTCCGGCAAGCGGGCCGCGACGGTCAGGACGCCTCGAAGGCCGCCCGGAAGGCCGCCAGCGCCGCGTCGTCGAACAGCACCATCCGGATCTCCGGTACACGCGGCCGCGCGGTGCGGATCGCGTGCGCCGCCACGCGCGCCGCATCGTCCACCGGCCAGCGGTAGACGCCGGTGGAGATCGCGGGGAACGCGACCGACTCCGCCCCCAGCTCGTGGGCGACCCGCAGGGACTCGCCGTAGCAGGAGGCCAGCAGCGCGCTCCGGTCCTCGGTGGAGCTGTACACCGGTCCCACGGTGTGGATCACCCACCGCGCGGGCAGCCTGCCCGCGGTGGTCGCCACCGCCTGCCCGACGGGCAGACCGCCCCCGTAGTGCCCGGCGCGCAGCGCGCGGCACTCCGCCAGGATCGCCTCCCCTCCCCTGCGGTGGATGGCGCCGTCCACCCCTCCGCCGCCCAGGAGGGAGCTGTTGGCGGCGTTGACGACCGCGTCGACGCCCTGCTCGGTGATGTCGCCGCGGACGAGGTCGACGCGGTGGCGCTCTGGGGAACCCATGGTGCTTCCTTCCGGTGCGGAGGGGCAGTATCGCACCGGTCGCCCCTCGCACCCCGGACGCCCCGCGCGCCCCGACCCCCGCCGGACAGCCCCGTGCGACCGGCGCCCGGCGCGGACGCGCGCCCCGCGGCGGACCGTCCCACCCGCCCCGCCGGCACCCGCCACCGCCCCCGGGCCCCTGACCAGGGTCCCCGTGAACGCGATCCGCCTCACTCCGGGCGGGGCGGCGGCGCCCCGGACCGGTCCCGCACCCCTCCGGCGCCGGGCCCGGGGCCCGGAATCGGAGGGCGCAATCCCTTGTCCCGCAGGAGACGAGGATTTAACGTGGGGGTACGACGGCCTGTAGTACGACCCCAAGTAGACTCGTGGTCATGAATCGGCTCGGCGAACTCGAACGCGCGGTGATGGATGTACTGTGGGCACGGAATGAACCGATGACGGTTCGTGAGGTCGGCAAAGCGCTCGCGGAGCGCGACCTGGCGCACACGACCGTCATGACCGTGCTCGACAGGCTCGCCAAGAAGAAGGTCGTCACCCGGGCACGCGAGGGTCGTGCGTGGCGATACCGTCCGGCAGCCAGCCGTGAGGCCTACGTCTCCGAGTTGATGTTCGACGCGCTCGGACAGACCGGTGACCGCGACGCCGCCCTGGCCGCCTTCGTCCAGTCCATGGACGGCAAGGAGGCTGCCGCGCTCCGGCGCGCACTCTCGGAAATCGAGCAGCCAAGGAACTAGTCCGTATGGTCAGTGCCGCCCTACTCTCCCTCGTCGCGGTCGGCTGCCTCATCGCCATGGAGGCGCTCCACCGGGCCAAGTGGCCCTCGCGTGGTCCCTACACGGCGGTGATCACCTGGCAGACCCTGGGCCTGGCCTGGGGCGTGTCCACCATCGGCGCCCTCCTGGCCTTCGGGCTGTCCTCCTACCAGCTCGGCGCGGCCGGCGGTTCCCTGGCCCTCGCCACCGACCTCGTCACGGGTCGGCTGATCCTCACGGAGCTCTCCCAGGGCGTCGAGGGCGTCAGCCACGTCGTGGCCGTCGTCCTCGCCCTCGTACTGACCCTCGTGCTGTTCTACGGCCTCGTCTCCTCCTTCGTGCAGGTCGTCCGCGTCCGCCGGCGCCACCACGACCTCCTCGAACTCGTCGCGAGCGAGCACCCCGACGTGCCCGGGGCCCGGGTGGTCGACCACCCGGCCGCAGCCGCCTACTGCCTGCCGGGCGTCCTGCGCTCCCAGGTCGTCATCAGCGCCGGAGCGCTCGCGGTCCTCGACAACCGCGAGCTGGCCGCGGTCCTGGCCCACGAGCACGCCCACCTGCGCCAGCGCCACGACCTGGTGCTCCTGCCGTTCTCGTCGCTCAAGCGCGCGTTCCCGCGGGTCCGCCTGGTCCGCACCTACTACGAGACCGTCGCCCTGCTCATCGAGATGTGCGCCGACGACCAGGCCAGCCGCCGCAGCTCCTCCCGCGAGCTCGCCATGGCACTGCTGCGCTTCGGCGCCGCCGGCCCCGCGCCGGTCCCCGCCGGGGCCATGGCCGCGGTCAGCGAGGCCGAACCCGGCGTCATGCAGCGGGTCAACCGGCTCCTGAGCCCCGCCGAAGAACTCCCGTACCACGCGGGCGCGGTCATCATGGGCGGCTCGGCGTTCCTCCTGGCGGCGGTCACCTGCCTCTGGCACATCCCGGTGTGACCTCCGGCCCCGCAGGTCGCGGATCCGCCTCCGCGGGCGCCACCGGTCCACCCGGCCGCGCGGGAGGCGCGACACGTGTGATCCGAACCTCCGCGGGCACGATCGGCGCCCGCGATCCGTTTACGGTGGAGAGCGGGCGGTCCCCCCGCTCGGAACGTCTTCGGGAGTGTGCGTCTTGTTCGGACTGATCTGGCAGGCCATCTACCTGGTCACCTTCGTGGCCAGTCTGTACGCGCTGATCGAGGCGATCCGCACGCCCGCCGCGGCGTTCGAGCTGATGGACAAGCAGACCAAGAAGCTGTGGATCGTCCTCACCGGCCTCGCCTCGGGCCTCTCCCTGCTGGCGGTGTTCTCCGGCCGCGGGATGTTCGTGATCCTCGGCCTGGTGGCCACCCTGGTCTTCCTCCTCGACGTGCGCCCGGCGGTCAAGGGCGTGGGCGGCAACCGCAACAACGGCCCCTACGGTCCCTGGTAGGCCGCCTCCGCCCGGCGGTCACGGGCGCCCCTCCGGGGCCGCGTCCGTCCGGGAGGCGTCCGCGCAGTTCATGGCGCCCATCACCCGCCAGAGCGCCCCGGCGTAGGCCGGGTCGCCCGTGTAGTCCGAGTGGCCCAGGATCTCGGGCCTCCTGGCCTCGCCCGGCGGGGCGTCGTAGCCCCGCGGGTCCGGGATCGGCTCCGCCTGTTCCACGGTGAGCAGGTCCCCCTCCCCTCCGGACGCGTCCCGCAACCGCACCGGTCCGGCGATCGCGTCCGTGACGCGCCACAGGTTGTGCCACACCGACACCCGCTCCCGCAGGTCGGCGAACGGCCCCGGCCCGAAGTAGGCTGGGAAGTACCTGGCGTACAGGCGGTCCAGCGGTGAGCCGTGCGTGATCAGCGCGATCCGGCCCAGGCAGTCGGACGGCAGCTGCCACACCGTCGCCGCCGCCAGCACCGAACCCTGTGAGTGCCCGGACAGCACCACGTCGGTGTCCTCCCGGGTCATCCTCGCCACCCTCGCGGACAGCTGGGGCACGGCACGCTCCGCGTAGGACGGCGGCGCCAGCGGGTGGGCCGCACGCGGCCAGAACGTGCCGACGTCCCACAGCGCGCCGACCGCCTGCCGCGTCGGCCGGTCGCGGTACGCGCTGCGCCCGATCAGCGCCAGCGCCACCAGGGACGCCCCGCCGAGCAGCGAACCGACGCCGATCAGACCCGACACCGTGCCCTGGGCGACCCCCTGGGCCCCGCCCGCCACGGCCGTCGCCGCGGGGACCGGTCCGGCCCCCAGGTTGCCGGTCAGGGTCGAGTAGAGCGCCAGGACCCCCAGAGCCCCCGCGGGGAGGAGGAGGGCCACCATCACGGAGGGCAGCACCTCGGTCATCCGCCCCGCCGCCCGCGCCCGCGCGATCTCCCAGGTACGGCGGTCGCGCACGCTGCGCGCGTAGTCCTCGGCGACCTTCGGGAGGTGCGCCCGCGTGCTCCGGCGCAGTTCCAGCGCGAGCATCGCCACCAGCCCCACCGCGATGGCCGCCTCCAGCGCGAAGGTCAGCTGGAGCCACGAGTAGGCCGAGGGCGCGGACAGGGGCAGGCAGGGGGCGCCGGGCGCGGACAGGGAGCCGCAGCCGCTCAGCCACAGAGAGCCCTGGTAGACCAGGGCCGCGGAGAAGCCGCCGCCCAGGAGGGCGCCCAGGGCGGCCGTGGCCGGCCCGGCCAGGCCGCGCATCGCCGCCCCGTCGTGGGCCCGGTCGGCGGCGAACAGCACCAGCGCGGCGGCCAGCATCAGCAGGACCAGGGACGCCTGCACGGCGAACAGCGTGTTGAGGATCGCCCCGTTGCCGGGCAGCCGTCCGGCGGCCGCCCACTCCGGGCGCGGCCACGCCGTGTACACGGCCACCGCGATGCCCAGGACCAGGGTGGCGTCGCGCAGGAGGCGGCAGACCCGGTCGGCCCGGGCGTTCCAGCGCGGGTCCACGCCGGGGACCAGGACGCTCAGGGCGCTCCCCCCGACCACCGCCGAGAGCAGGACCGCCAGCACGGTCCCGGCCCCCCACAGGACGGAGTCGCCGCCGGGTCCGCCCGACGGGGAGATCAGGTCGTGCCGGAGGGCGGGGACGAGCAGGAGCGCGGCGACGGTCCCCAGCGCCACCGAGATGTGGGCCGAGCGCAGCCTGGCCATGGTCTCGCTGTTGCGCCAGAAGTCGGCGTGGCTCAGCGGCGCCGCCGCGCTCTCCCGGGGCGGCACCGCCGGGGAGACCACCTCGTAGTCGGCGGCGGTGCGCCGCGACAGCCGCCACAGCACCAGCACCACGGCCACCGGCAGCACGGCGCCGACCAGCAGGGCCGTCCCCGGCGCGGACAGCAGCGACGCGGGCGAGGCCAGGAACGCCAGCCACGGGAGCACCCGGACGCACTCCTCGCCCTGCCCGGCGGCGCACTGCCAGGCGACGAGGTCCATGCCGATCCCCCCGGCGGCCAGGGTGATGAGCATCGTCAGCGTCAGCGCCAGCAGGCGCACGCCCGCCCCGTACGCGTTGTTGGCCAGCCGGCGCACGCCCGTGGGGGAGCGGTCCATCCGCCCGGGCCGCATCCAGTACGCGACGTTGATCAGCATGAACGGCAGCAGGAGCAGCCACAGCGCCCGGGAGGACCTGCCGGAGGTGAGGTTGCCCCAGGCGAAGATCTCCCGGCGCACCCCGGGAACGGTCTCGGTGTCGGCCTTGCGCCGCCACCGGAAGAAACCGGCCAGGCGGTCGCCGCCCACCCGCATGGCGGGCTCGACGTCCAGCAGCTCCTCGGCCTGGCCGCCGCTGACGCCGTGCACGCGCAGCTCCACGCAGTTGTGCGCGGCAGGGCCCGGTGCGGTCGGGGCGGAGGCGGGCTCGGGGGCGGACGGGGAGGAGACGACGACGGGGGGGACGGGGGCGGTCGGGGCAGGCTCATGGGCGCTGAGGGGGGCGGTGAGGTCCGACATGTCAAGCATCCTGCCACGCTGCGTGTCCGAGCGACAGCACCGGAGAAGACCTGGGGACGGCCCCGACGGGCCGGGCCGACCGCGCGGATCCCCTGTCCCGCAGTGCTTCCGCGCCGTCCCGCGCGCCCGTGCCGCCCGGGACGCGGGGCCCGCGGCCGGTCCGGCGCACCGGGCGGCCCGGTCCGGCGCACCGCCCGCGCGTCCGGAGCCGGCGCTCAGTGCACGAGCGTCTCGTCGTCCAGGTCCCAGGTGTTGCAGGCGGCCGGAGTCTGCTCCTCCCAGCCCCGGCTGGTCCAGTGCACGCTGTTGTCCGCCGACCCGTGCGTGCGCTCCTCCTCGCCGCCGTCCTCGCGGTCGGCGGTCGCCCTGGCGTCGCCGAGGACCGCCTCGAAGTCGTCCTCGTCCAGCGGGAAGCTCACGCGGACGGAGGCCAGGAACGCACCGGACAGGCAGTTCGCCTGGAGCTCGCTGCGGCGCGTCCACGCGTTCCGCTCCAGGGGGTCCTCCTCCAGCTGGCGCTGCTCGTGGTAGTACTCCAGCAGCCCCGACTCGCCCTGGACGTGGTGGCCGTACTCGTGGGCCAGCAGGGACGCGTACACCACCGGCCGCGTGGCGCCGTTCCACTTCTCCACCACGTCGGCGGTCCCGATGTAGATGCTCGTGCTCGCACGGCAGTAGAACGCGCCCGCCTGCGACGGGTAGGGGCGGCACGGGCTCACCCCGGGCTCGTCCCAGAACACCCGCTCCGGCGGGGTGAAGGGGATGCCCGCGCGGGCGAACTGGGTCGCCCAGGCGTCGTCGAGGCAGTCCGCCACCGAGTCCAGGAAGTCCTTCATCGACTCCGTGTCGTCCACGTCCAGCCCGGGCGCCGGGCACGGGCGCGGACTCAGGCGGCCGGTCCCGTACAGCGGGTTCGCGACCAGGGCCTCGTGCCCCGACGGGCTCTCCCGCTGCCCGAACGGGTCGGCCAGGCCGGTGGCCGCGGCGTCCCCCGAGGGGCTCTGCCCCGGCTTGTCGTCGAAGTCGGTGTCGGGCGCCGAGCCGTCACCGCCCCCCTCGGGCGCCGCGCCGGAACCGGAGGCCTCCTCGCTGACGGTCGTCCAGGACAGCATCGCCAGCGCCAGGAGCACCACCACGAGGGCGGTCACCATACCGAGCGCCCGCCGGTCGGCGCGCCGCGCCTGACCGGGCGGCGTTGAACGGGGAGACTCACCGAACCCTGCGTACACCCCTGTCCGCCCGCCCTGTCGTCGCCGTCGGCCGGGCCGGACGGCCAGGCCCCTGTCCGCGCCCCCGCGAGCGCCTCACTCGACCAGGTCCTCGGGGGCGTCCCAGGTGTTGCACGCCCCCGGGTCCACGCGGTCCATGCCGTGCGCCGTCCACAGGCGGCCGTTGCGCGCCGAGCCGTGGGTGTGGTCCCCGCCGCGGTCGGACCGGAGGCCGACGTCGTCGAGGATATTCTCCCGCTCGGCCCCGCCGTGGCCGAGCCCCGGGCCGGAGGCGCCCAGGAACACCCCGCCCAGGCAGTTCGCCTGGAGCTCGTTGCGCCTGGTCAGCTCGTCGGCGGTCTCGCGGTCCACCCCGGCGCGGGCCTCGTGGAACTCGGCGAGGATGCGCGACTGGCCCTGCACGTGGTGCCCGTACTCGTGGCTGAGCAGGAACGTGTACGCCTCGGGCCTGTCGCTCCCGGCCGAGGCCTCCACGATGTCCTCGACCCCCAGGTAGAGGCCCTGGTTGGCCTGGCAGTAGAACGCGGCGGTGCCCTGCGTCGGGAACGCGCCGCACGGGCTGTGCCCCGCCGAGTACCAGTACACGCGGTTGGGGGACGAGAACTCCATCCCCGCCGACGCGAAGTAGGCGCTCCACGCCCGGTCGAGGCAGTCGGCGATCTCGTGGACGAACCCCTCCACGGACTCCGGGTCCTCCGGGTCCAGCTCGGGGGCCTCGCAGGTGACCTCGCCGAGCTCCCCGATCCGGTACAGCGGGTTGTCGCCGAGCATGTCCCCTCCCGTGGACACGGCCCGCTGGTGCTCGCCGCCCCCGTCGGCCGGGCCGGCCGACGCCACCGGGTGGGACCACGCGGCGTCGGAGGAGGACAGCATCGCCGAGAACGCCAGGAAACCGGTGAAGGCGACCGCGGCCAGCCCCGTTCCGAGCGTGAGGGACACGCCGAGCCCCATCCGCTGGAAGAACCCGGGCCGCTCCGACCAGAACTCCGGGACCGGGGCCGGCCCGCGCCTCACCACGGCCGCCTCCCGGGGGCCGGGAGCACGGAGCCGCCCGCGGTGCCCTGTGACAACAGCGCGCGGGGGGACCGGATAGGCTCTCGCGTCATGTGGTGGGTCGGCTCCTGGCGCCCGGCCGTCGTGGCGACGACGGTCCTCTCGGTGTGCTCCGTGCTGGTCACGGCGCCTGGCGTCGTGTGGCCGGAAGGGGAGGCCCACGCCGCGACGGCAGCCGCGCCGGCCACCACAGTACCGGGGGGCGCGCCGGACCGGACCGGCGCGGTCGGCCTCGGGAGCGCGGCCGATCCGCTGATCACCAACGACGTCAGACTGGAGCTCGACCGCGCGGGGGTCCTCCACGGCGAGGAGACCATCACCTTCAGCGGCGGGGCCCCCGCGGAGTTCACCAGGGCCCTCACCGAGACGATGCTCTACGACACGGACCACGACAGGAAGTTCGAGGTCACCGGTGTCGAGGCGACCGACCTGGACGGCAGCCCCCTGGCCGTCGAGGTCGAGAAGACGGACGGGACGCTGTACGCGCGGATCCCCACCGCGGCCACCGCCGGCGTGGTGCTCACCTACAGGGTGGGCGGGACCGTGAGCGAGGTCACCCAGGGCGTCCAGATGGAGTGGAGGGCCGTCGGCGCCTACAGCCACACCGTGGAGTCCACCGACGTCACCGTGACCGCGCCCATGCCGCCCGAGGCGCTCTCGTGCCTGGCGGGCGAACCGCGCAGCGCCATGTACTGCACCGCGTCCGACATGGGGCCGGAGGCGGGCGTCGCCCACTTCCTCCAGGCGGACATGGAGCCCGACGACCGGCTGGACATCGTCGTCAACTACCCCTCGGGCACCGCCGAGGGCGAACCCATCCTCACCCGGAGGTGGTCGCTCGCGTCCGCCTTCGCGGTGACCCCGGCGACCGCCGGCGTGTTCGGCCTCCTCCTCGTCGTCCTGGTCGGCGGCCTGGCCGTGCTGATCCGGGTGCGGGGACGGGACGAGCGCGCGCTGCGCCGGGAGGCCTCCGAGGGCGACCACGCGCCGGTCGAGGAGGGCGAGCGGGGGCAGCTGAGGTTCGCGCCCCCGGACGACGTGCACCCCGGCCAGATCGGCACCCTCATCGACGAACGCGTCGACATCGCCGACCTCACCGGGGCGGTGCTCGACCTCGCGGTGCGGGGCTACATCCGGCTGGAGGAGCTGCCGCACGAGCACTTCACGTCCGTCGACTGGCGCCTGGTGCGGCTCGACGGCCCCCCGGGGGAGACCCTGCTGGCCTCCGAGTGGCTGCTGCTGGACGCCCTCTTCGGCGAGCGGCGCACGGTGCGGCTGTCGCAACTGGGGTCGCCGCGGGCCTCCGCCGACTTCCCCGCCAGGATCGACCGCGTGCGCGAGGAGCTGTACCGGGACATGGTGCGGCTCAAGTGGTTCGCCCGGTCGCCGAGCCAGGTGCGCACCCGCTGGAGCACGGTCGGGATGGCGCTGACGGCGGCCGGCGTGGTCCTGACCGGGGTCCTCGCGGTCTTCACGGGCGCGGCCTTCTCCGGCCTCGCGGTCGTCATCGCGGGCGCCGCCGTCACGGCGGGAGCCCAGTACATGCCCGCCAAGACCAAGCTGGGCAGCAGCGTGTACGCGCACACGATGGGCTTCCGCGACTTCCTGCTGAGCCCCCGGGCGGAACGGGCCCTCCCCGGCCGGAGGGTGGAGCTCTACTCGCGCTACCTGCCGTACGCGGTGATCTTCGACGACGTCGACCGGTGGGCGAACATCCTGGCCTCGGCCGCGCTCGCCGACCTCACCCCGGAGGAGCTGACCGGCGACGGCCTCGCCTGGTACACCGGCCCCCGCGAGTGGAGGATCGAGGACTTCGCCGACTCCATCACCACGTTCGTGGTGTCGCTGACCGGCATCATCACCAACACCCGGCGCCTGCGGGCGCTCAACCAGTTCCAGCGGTCGCGGTAGCGCGGACCGGGCGGCGAACGGCGGCCCGCCGGACGGCGGGCGCGGGGGAAGAGAAGAACGAGGGGGAACCATGCGCGCGGTCGTGCAGCGTGTCTCGCACGCGTCGGTGACGGTCGACGGCCGGGTCGTCGGGGAGATCACCGGGCCCGGGCTGATGGCGCTCGTGGGGGTGACGCACACCGACACGGCCTCCGAGGCCGCCAGGATCGCGAAGAAGCTCTGGACGCTGAGGATCCTGGAGGACGAGCTGTCCTGCTCGGACTCCGGCGCGCCGATCCTCGTGGTCAGCCAGTTCACGCTCTACGGGGACGCCCGCAAGGGGCGGCGCCCCACCTGGCAGGCCGCGGCCCCCGGGCCCGTGGCGGAACCCCTGGTGGACGCGGTCGTCGAGGAGCTCCGCGGGCTGGGCGCCACGGTCGCCACCGGGGTGTTCGGCGCGAAGATGTCGGTCGCCCTCACCAACGAGGGGCCGTTCACGGTCGTCCTGGAGGCCTGAGGGCCCCTGTGCCCGCCCGTGGCCGCCCGCGGGTACATTTCCGGGCGGATCCGACTCGCAGCGACCCTGGGGCCGCCACGCGGCCCCGGAGGGCGGTCCGTCCCGCGGTGCGCCCCGTCGGGCCGGACGGGGGCGCCGACGCGGCGGCGATCGCCGCACGGCTCCCGAGGGCCCGCGCGTACGCCCGAGCGGCCCCCGGCTCCGCAGGGGGCGGGAACGGCGTGCCGCCCGGGCCGTGGCCGGTCCACGGCCCGGGGCACGGGAACGAAGGGGGAGGCGACGGGGGACGGGGAGGCCCCGCGGGTGTCCCGTGCCCTCAGACGTCGACCGTGACCGGCTCGAACTTGTAGCCCAGACCGCGCACGGTCACGATGTACCGCGGGCTGCCCGGGTCCTCCTCGATCTTGGCGCGCAGCCGCTTGACGTGCACGTCGAGGGTCTTGGTGTCACCGACGTAGTCGGCGCCCCACACCCGGTCGATGAGCTGCATCCGGGTCAGCACCCGCCCGGCGTTGCGCAGCAGCACCTCCAGGAGCTCGAACTCCTTCAGGGGCAGCTGCACGCTGTCGCCGCGGACCGTGACCACGTGGCGCTCCACGTCCATGCGGACGGGACCGGCCTCGAGGGCGGCGGGGAGGACGACCTCGTCCTCGCCCCGGCGCCGCAGGACCGCGCGGATACGGGCCACGAGTTCGCGGGAGGAGAACGGCTTGGTCACGTAGTCGTCGGCGCCGAGCTCCAGACCGACGACCTTGTCGATCTCGGAGTCCTTGGCGGTGAGCATGATCACGGGGACGTTGGACTTCTGCCGCAGCGTCCGGCACACCTCGGTTCCCGAGAGGCCCGGCAGCATCAGGTCCAGCAGCACCAGGTCGGCCCCGGTGCGGTCGAAGGTCTCCAGCGCCACCGTTCCGGTGGGCGCCACGGCGACCTCGAAGCCCTCCTTGCGAAGCATGTACGACAGGGCGTCGCTGTACGATTCCTCGTCCTCGACAACAAGTACACGAGTCACTGTGCCGCCTCCTGCTGATCGGTGTTCCGGGTGGCGTCGGGCCCCCGGTCGTCGGGTCTGGGCAGACGCAGTGTGAACGTCGACCCCGACCCCTCCTTGCTCCACACGGTCACTTCTCCACGGTGGTGGGTCATGATGTGCTTGACGATCGCCAGGCCGAGGCCGGTACCACCGGTGGCCCGGCTCCGAGCGGCGTCCACACGGTAGAACCGCTCGAAGATCCTTTCCCGGTCCTGCTGGGGGATGCCGATCCCCTGGTCCGCGACGCTGATGTCCACGCTGGAGCGGGACACCCCGACCGACACGGCGACCCGGGTGTTCTTGGGACTGTAGGCGACGGCGTTCGCGATGAGGTTGCGCAGGGCGGTGCCCAGCAGGCCCTCGTCGCCCAGGATCGTGACGCCCTCGGCGCCGCTGCCGACCAGCTCGATCCCCTTGGCGTCCGCGGGCATGCGCACCGCGTCCAGGGCCTCCTCCACCACGCCGCCGAGCTCGACCCTGGTGGGCTCGGCCATCGGCTCCGCGCCCTGGATCCGCGAGAGCGTGATGAGGTCCTGGATGACCGCCGTCAGCCGCGCGGCCTCCGTCTGCATGCGGTCGGTGAAGCGGCGCACCGCCTCCGGGTCGTCGCTGGCGTCCTGTACGGTTTCGGCCAAAAGGGACAGCGCGCCGACCGGGGTCTTGAGCTCGTGGGAGATGTTCGCCACGAAGTCGCGGCGCACCGCCTCCACGCGCCGGTGCTCGGTCTGGTCCTCGGCGAGGACCAGCACCAGGCCGGTTCCCCCCAGGGGGGCGACGCGCACCGCGAAGGACGTCGCGTCGGGGCCGAACTTGCGCACGGCCACCTCGATGTCGGTCTCCCGGATGACCCCGTCGCGCCGCACCTTGCGGGCCAGGACGAGGAGCTCGCCTATGACCAGCTCCTCGCCCCGGACGAGGCCGAAGGCGCGGGCGGCCGAGGAGGCGCGCAGGACCCTGTCGGCGGAGTCCAGGACCACTGCGGAGGAGGGAAGTGCGGAGAGGACCTCGGCGATCCCCGGTGGCAGGGTGGTGCCGTCGTGGCGCTGGGGCACCGGGGCCTGACGGCGTTCGTTGGTACCCGTACGGAAGAAATGACCGGCGAGGACGCCGATGACGACGCCCGTCACGAGTCCGAAGATGCCGGTCACAGCGGCGAGAAGTTCCCCTTGCACGATTCGATCGTAAACGTGCGGACTGGAGCTTTACCCGGTCAGGGCAGACGACACAACCGAGGTTCTTCCATCGTTCACCAAACCTTGGCCGACTCTTCAAACAACCACTGGGAGCATTGACGCCATGCGCGATACGTACCACGAGGACCTTGACAGTCTGACCGAACGCCTCGTCGAGATGACGAGACTGGCCAGGCACGCCGTCGCACGCGCGACCACGGCGTTGCTGGACAGCGACATCGACGCCGCCCAGGAGGTCATCTCCGGCGACGAGGCGATCAACCGCCTCGACCAGGACATCGAGGACACGGCCTTCAGCCTGATGGCCCGGCAGCAGCCGGTCGCCTCCGACCTGAGGACCATCATCACCGCGCTCTACATGCGGGGCGACCTGGAGCGGATGGGCGACCACGCCGTCCACCTGGCCAAGATCGCGCGCCGCAGGCACCCCGACTCGGCGATCCCCAAGCCGGTCCGGTCGATCGTCCTGGAGATGGGCCACCAGGCGGAGCTGCTGGTCACGAAGGCCGGGGAGGTCATCGTCGACAGGGACCCCGACACCGCCCTGGAGCTGGACAAGGACGACGACCGGATGGACCGCCTGCGCCGCAAGCTGCTCCAGCGCATCCTCGCCCCCGGGTGGGAGTACGGGGTGGAGGCGACCATGGACGTGACCCTCGTCGGACGCTTCTACGAACGCTTCGGTGACCACGCGGTGCACGTGGCCGACAACCTCGTCTACATGGTGACGGGCGAGAAGCGCGAGGACTACGACCCGGAGGGCTGATCCCCGGGGAGACCCGTGGCGCCCGTGTGGCGGAGGGGGTTCGCGCCGGTGGCGCGGGGCCGTCGGCGGGGCTGCGGGGCGCTGCCGGAACAAAGGGGGTTCCGGTCGGCGCGAAATCGTGACATCCGTCGCTTCGACCCCTCCGAAGAGGGGCGGAGCCGGGCCGCGCCCGACCTCTCCCGACCCTTCGCCAAGGGCGCGCGGTTCCGCTGGCCAGGGGGCTCCGAAGCCTTTCGGACACGTCCTGACCAGGCCCGCGACAGGCCTCGGGTACACTTTGTCAACCCCCGAAAAGGGGGTCCTGACCTGCGTGTTCGCAAACCTAATAGGTACGTTAAGTCACAGATTCGTGGTATCCTTGTGGTAGCGGAAGGGGTACCTGTCACATGGCTTTCAAGGTCGGCGACACTGTTGTCTACCCCCATCATGGGGCTGCTCGTATTGAAGCGATCGAGACTCGCACCATTAAGGGCGAGGACAGAATCTACCTCGTTCTGAGGGTCGACAAGGGCGATCTGACGGTCCGTGTGCCGGCCGCGAACGCCGAGGACGTCGGCGTTCGT
The DNA here is from genome assembly GCF_053616335.1 of Nocardiopsis sp. NPDC055824. Lineage (NCBI taxonomy): Bacteria > Bacillati > Actinomycetota > Actinomycetes > Streptosporangiales > Nocardiopsidaceae > Nocardiopsis > Nocardiopsis sp. NPDC055824. Next base: position 32,853 of record NZ_JBSHDN010000004.1, on the reverse strand, counting down.
GACGTGGTGGGGCAGGAAGGCCTGGACAAGGTCTTCGAGGTGCTGCGCGCACCGCACACCGAGGAGCCCACCAACTGGTCCAGGCGCTACAAGGCGAACCTGGAGAAGTTGGCGTCGGGCGACGTCAACAAGGTCGCCGAGGTGGTTCGCGACCTGTGGCGCCGGGACAAGGAGCGCGGTCTGTCCGCCGGCGAGAAGCGGATGCTCGCCAAGGCGCGCCAGATTCTCGTCAGCGAACTCGCCCTCGCGGAAAAGACCAACGAGGACAAGGCCGAGGCCCTCCTCGACGAGGTTCTCACGACCTGAACTCCAGTCACGGAATCGCGTCATTCATGACGAATATGCCTCGGGTGGGCGTCGGAACGGACGTCCACCCGTTTTCTCCTGGACGGACACTTTTTCTCGCCGGTTTGGAATGGCCGGGTGAAGACGGTGTCAGCGGCCATTCGGATGGCGATGTCGCCGCCCATGCGGCGTGCGACGCGTTGTTGTCCGCCTGCGGCCTGGGGGACCTCGGGTCCAACTACGGCACGGCGGAACCGCGGTGGAAGGGCGCCTCGGGCGCCGCGCTGCTCACCGAGACCGCGGCGCGCGTTCGCGCGGCCGGTTTCGAGATCGGCAACGTCGCCATCCAGATCATCAGCAACCGTCCCAAGTTCTCGCCCCGGCGCGCCGAGGCCGAGAAGACGCTCTCCGAGGTCGTGGGGGCGCCGGTGAGCATCTCCGCGACCACGACCGACGGCCTGGGCCTCACCGGCCGCGGCGAGGGCATCGCGGCCGTCGCCACGGCCCTGTGCGCGGCGGTGGCCTGACCCGCTCGCCGGCGGCGGCGCCGGGCCTGTACGGCTCCGGTGCGGCCCGGCCCCCAGAGGGGCGGCGAGGGGACGAACGGCGAACAGAGGGGTCCCGCACCCGGGGGTGCGGGACCTTCGTCGTGTCCGGGGGCGTGCCGGTGTCCGGGGGCGTGTCAGGGACCGGCCGGTACGCGGGGGCCGTGAGCGGGCGGCCCCGCGGTCCGTCCCCGAGGTCCGGCCCCCGTCCGGTGCTGCGGACGGCGCGGCCGGCGGCGGGGCGTCGCGCTCGGCCGGCCGTGTTCCCGGTGGCGCGGCGCGACCGCCGGTCGACCCGGGGGCACACCCGGGCAGTAGCCCTCGCGGCGGAGGGCGCCGGTCCTCGCGGCGGAGGGTGCCGGTCCTCGTGCACCGACCCTCGCGCGGCAGCCCGCCCGAGGCTCTGAACGGGACGCAGGAGACACCGGGGTGCGCCTCGCACCCGATCGGAAACCGGGAGCTCGGGGGTCCAGGTCGTCCACAGGGCGTGCGGGGGTGGTTGGCGCCGGACGGGCGGGGGATGTTCTGGCATGGGGGCCACCCCTCCCCGCGGGGCGCTCACGCGCCCCCGGCAACAGCATGGCCCGCCCGGTCGCCGTCCGCCACCCCTTCCGCGGGGCTGTGGACGACCGGGCGGGGCGCACGGCTCACTCGTCGGGGCGGAGCGGTTCGCTGCGCACGCGCCGCGACGGCGGTCCCGCCGCGAAGTCGGGCAGCGGCGGACGGGGCGGCTTGAGCACCATGGGGCGCTTCTCCACCGGCGTCCGCACGCTCCGCTTCGTCAGGGGCAGGCGCTCCGGTCCGGGCCGGTCCGCGCGGGACCCGGCCCCGTCCTCCGGGGCCTCCCGGTCCGAGGGGGCCCGGGTCTCCGGTTCGGCGCCGGGGCCGAAGGCGGACGGAAGCTCCTCCACCTCGGGCAGGGGCTCCTCCCCGGGTTCCACGTCCGGCTCCCCTTCCGGGGCCCCGGGCTCGGGACCGGGCACGCCCTCCCGGGCCGACACGTCCCCCGTCCCCGGTACCGGGGCGGCCTCCGCCGGGTGCGGTTCCGCGGGTTCCGGTGCTGTCGGCGCCGGCGTCGGGCCGACGGTCTCCGGCGGCGCCTGGGGGATCCGGAACGCCGCGCGCACCGTCGGCCCCGTGTCGTGGTCGAGCACGGGCGCCGGTTCGGGATCCGGTTCCACACGGTCCTCGTCCGCGGGCCCGTCGTCCTCCGGAGGCGTCCACACCGGCGGCACGTAGTCCGACAGGACCCCGGCCCCCGTGTCGGCGCTCGCAGGGGGCTCCCAGAGGGCGGTCGCAGGCACACGGCCGTCCCCGGGGCCGGTGCCGTCGTCCGCGGGCCCGTCCACCGACAGGTCCGACGACCCTTCCTCCACCGTGTCGGCCACCGCGTCGGCGGGCCCGTCCCCGCCGTAGCCCTCGTGCTCCGCGTAGCCGCGGTCCTCCCCGTGGGGCCCGTGGTCCGGGTCCTCCGACCGGGAAGCGCTCTCCGCCGGTGTCCGGGCGGCGGGGGCCGACGCGGTCTCCGCCACAGGCACGGACCCCTCGCCGCCGACCGCCTCCGGCTCCCCTCCGGGAACGGGGAGGGCGGCGGGGGCCTCCGCCTCGTCGGAGGCCGGGTCGCCTGGCGGCGGCTCGTGGTCGAAGCCCTCGTCGGCGAGGTGGTCCGGGACCGCCTCGACCGGCCCGCCGGCGTCGGCGTGGGCGGCCGCGCCACCGGACCGGTCCTCCGGGAACTCGGGCCCGGGGGCCGCGGCGCCGGGCACCACGGGGGGCTGCTCGGCGGCCAGCTTGATCGGGTTGTGCCCGCTCCGGGAGCGCCGGGGGAGCGGGAACGTCGGCGCCGACGCCTCGTCGTCCTCGTCGCCGCGGCGGCCGTGCCCCGGAGGGGACGCTTGCACCGGCACCGGTGCGGCGATCGGCCCCGCCGCGTTCCGGTGCTCCTCCGGGCCGTCCTCCCGGTCGTCCTCCGGCATCTCGTCCGGCTCGTCCGGCTCGTCGTGCCGGAGGTCCCCGGTCGCCTCGGAGCCGTCGTCGTTCCGCTCCGGGACGGCGGTCGCCTCGGACCGGGGGCGGATCCGGACGAACTCCCCGGCCTCGTGCGACCGTGCCCCGTCCGCGGCTTCCGTGTCCCGGTCGTCGGGGCCCAGGCGCAGCAGCCGGGTTCTGAGAGCGGCGTCGTCCGGCTCGTCCGGCACGCGGGCGGGGGAGACCACCGCGCGCGCGTGCAGCACGGTGGCGGGGTCGTCGGAGGGGCGGGGCCGGGCGGTCGGCGTGCGGCGGCGTCTGCGCATGTGCGCCCGGACGGTCATCCACAGCAGGAACGCCACGAGCAGGGCGGCGAGCGGGGCCACCGCGACGACGACCCGGGCGATCCCCTCGGGCACCCGTTCGACGAGTTCGAGGTTGCTCAGCAGCATGGCCGCGGTGGCGAACATGATCAGTGCCGGGATCAGGACCAGGTCCACCCAGAGCCGCTCGCGGGGGTGCGCCCCGCGCAGGAGGTAGCTCACCCAGCACGCCATGATCAGCAGGAGGGTGTAGGTCACCGGGAACACGTGGGCCAGGGCGCTGCCCGCGTGGCCGCCGTACTCGGCGAACTGGAAGATGCCGTTGTAGGAGATGACGAGGGCGCACAGTGCGATGAGCCCGACGAACAGGGCACCACCCGCGAGAGCTCCGGCTCCCGTGACGCGACCTGCGGGCCGACCGTTCCGTGTCCTTGATCCGGGGGTGTTGTTGTAAGGGGCCATCGCCACCGCAGCGTAGTCGAGTCGGTGCCGCTAACACGAGATTCCGACCGATTACGGTTGCTTCCCGACCGGCACACTCGGGGGTGTTCTGGGGTGTTCTGTCGGAATATGCAGGGTCTGGCGGCCTGCTGATCCCCGGGGGCGGGCGGTGGGGAGGTGTTTTCCCGCGCCCCCTCTTCCCAAATACGGCTTAACACATATACGCACTTCGGGATGACCGAAGGGGGAACGACCGGCGTGGGAGTTCGTGGTTTGTGACGCGGCCCCGAGGGGAAAGCGGATAGGCTTGACAACGTGAGTCTGCGCTTCTATGACACCAGTGCCCGACAGGTCCGCGAGTTCGTCCCCCTGCGCGAGGGATCCGCCTCCCTGTACCTGTGTGGTGCCACGGTGCAGGCACCCCCGCACATCGGCCACATCCGCTCCGGGGTCAACTTCGACATCCTGCGGCGGTGGCTGAGCCACAGCGGGTACGACGTCACCTTCTGCCGCAACGTCACCGACATCGACGACAAGATCATCAGGGTCGCGGCGTCCGAGGGCGTGCCCTGGTGGCAGGTCACCGAGCGCAACCAGCGCGCGTTCACCCGGGCCTACGAGACCCTCGGGTGCCTGCCGCCCACCGTCGAGCCGCGTGCCACCGGCCACGTGCCCGAGATGATCGACCTCATGCGCCGCCTCATCGACGACGGCCACGCCTACGCCTCCGACGACGGCTGCGGCGACGTCTACTTCGACGTGCGCTCCTACCCGTCCTACGGCGAACTCTCCAACCAGCGGCTGGACCAGGTCATGGAGTCCTCCGACTCCGATCCGGACCGGGACAAGCGCGACCCCCGCGACTTCGCCCTCTGGAAGGGCGCCAAACCGGGCGAGCCCAGCTGGGACACCCCGTGGGGGCGCGGCCGGCCCGGCTGGCACCTGGAGTGCTCGGCCATGGCCACCAAGTACCTCGGCCCCAGCTTCGACATCCACGGCGGCGGGCTGGACCTGATCTTCCCGCACCACGAGAACGAGCTCGCCCAGTCCCGTGCGGCCGGCGACGGCTTCGCCCAGTACTGGCTGCACAACGGCATGCTCTCCGTGGGCGGCGAGAAGATGAGCAAGTCGCTCGGCAACTCCCTGCTCATCCCGCAGATGGTCCAGAAGGTCCGCCCGGTCGAACTGCGCTACTACCTCGGCCAGGCCCACTACCGCTCCACCATCGACTACTCCGACGCCGCGCTCCGGGAGGCGGCCGCCGCCTACCAGCGGATCGAGGGCTTCCTCACCCGCGCCGTCGAGGTGCTGGGCGAGGTCGCCCCCGCCGACCGCGTGCCGGACGGGTTCGCCTCCGCCCTCGACGACGACCTCGGGGTCTCCCAGGCCCTCGCCGTCGTGCACGGCCACGTCCGCGAGGGCAACACGGCCCTGGCCTCCGGGGGCAAGGAGCAGGCCGCCGAGATCGCCGGGGAACTGCGCGCCATGCTGGCCGTCCTGGGCCTCGACCCGCTCAGCGAGCAGTGGTCGAGCGCGGACCAGGGACTCGGCGAGGTCGTGGACGCCCTGGTGGCGGTCGCCCTCGAACAGCGCAAGGCGGCCCGCGCCCGCAAGGACTACGCGGCGGCCGACGCCATCAGGGACCAGCTCGCCGAGGCGGGAATCGTGGTCGAGGACACCCCGCAGGGCTCCCGATGGGACCTGCGTCGGGGCTGACCGGACGCGTGCGGTTGCGCGGCGGCACTACTCTGGGAGTTTGCCGCCGCGCCTCGCGCTGGTCGGCGATATTCCACCAGCCGGATGCAGCGCGCCTCCGGCATGCTCGCAACACGTACGGGGAAGCGGCGACCAATGACGGCGAAGAAGAGCAAGAAGGGTCCGACCAAGGGCAGCGGCGGCAAGGGCCGCAGGTCCCTGGAGGGCAAGAGCGGCACCCTGCCCGCGTCGGAACGGCACTGGTACGACGGCAAGCAGCGGCAGCGCGCCGCCAAGCGCGGTCCCGGTGGCGGACAGCAGGACGGGGCCCGTTCCGAGCGCCGGTCCGACAGCTCCGACCTGCTGGTCGGCCGCAACCCGGTGGTGGAGGCGCTGCGCGCCGGAATGCCCGCCACCCGGCTGTTCCTGGCCAACAGCCTCGACCCCGACGACCGCGTCAACGAGGCCGCGAAGATGGCCGGCGCCCGGGGCATCGACGTCGTCGAGGTCACCAAGACCGAGCTCGACCGCCGCTGTGAGAGCAACGGCCAGCCCGGCGCCGTCCACCAGGGGCTCGTCCTCCAGGTGCGCCCGTACCAGTACTGGGCCCCGGAGGGCCTGCTGGACGCCGCGAAGGACTCCGACACCCCTCCGCTGATCGTCGCCCTGGACGGGGTCACCGACCCGCACAACCTGGGGGCCATCGCCCGGTCGGCCGCCGCGTTCGGCGCGCACGGCCTGGTCATCCCCGAGCGCCGCTCGGCCGGTGTCAACATGACCGCGTGGAAGACCTCCGCCGGCACCCTCGCCCGGCTGCCCGTCGCCCAGGCCACCAACCTGACCCGGGCGCTGGAGGGCTTCAAGAAGGCCGGGCTGTTCGTGGTCGGCCTCGACGCCGGCGGCGACGCCCAGATCCCCGACCTGGAACTGGCCACCGGGCCGCTGGTCATCGTGGTCGGCTCCGAGGGCAAGGGCCTGTCGCGCCTGGTGCGCGAGGCCTGCGACGTCGTCGCGAGCATCCCGATCGGCAACGCCGAGTCGCTCAACGCCTCCGTCGCCGCCGGGGTCTCCCTCTACGCGGTGTCCCGCCGCCGCGCCGAGGCGGTCTGACCCGCGCACGCGTGAGCACGGCCCCCGGTCACCCCGACCGGGGGCCGTCGGCGTCCCGGGCCGCAGGCCCGCCGGTCGCACCGGTCCCGGGGGCGCGCGCCCGCCGCCCGCCGCCCGCCGCCGGGTCCGGCAGTGGGGGCCGTCCCGTTTTCACGCTCCGCGGCCCGGGTAGCTGTGCACCCACATCCTTCCCGGACGACGAGGAGGCGGTTGAGCGCGATGCCGGAGGACGGGGCGGTCCACGCGGCCGCCCGTGGCGGAACCGGGCACCGTCCCCGGGCGGCTCCGTGAGCGGCCGGGCCGACCCGCCGTCCCGGCCGGGGAGGCCCCGGCTGCGGCGCAGCGACACGGACGCCCCGGGCATCACCCGGGTACGGCGCGGGCGCGGCTTCCGCTACCACCACGCCTCCGGGGAGCCGGTCACCGACCCGGACGAGGTGCGGCGCGTCAAGGGGATCGCGGTGCCGCCGGCCTGGCGGGACGTGTGGATCTGCCCCTCGCCGGACGGGCACGTCCAGGCGTGCGGAACCGACGACGCGGGACGCCGCCAGTACCTCTACCACCCGGAGTGGCGGCACCGCAGCGAGCAGGCCAAGTACGACGGGATGCTGGACTTCGCCGAACTCCTGCCCGGGATCAGGGACAGGGCCGCCGAACACCTGGCCGGGCGCGGACTCGGGCGCGAACGCGTCCTGGCCGCGGCCGTCCGGCTGATCGACCTGGGCTTCCTCCGCGCCGGGGGCGAGGAGTACGCCGCCCGCAACGACTCCTACGGCGTGGCGACCCTGCTGCGCGAGCACGCCCGCCGCGAGGGCGGCGCCGTGGTGTTCGAGTTCCCCGGCAAGTCCGGCCGGGAGCAGCGCTTCGAGTGCGCCGAACCGGGCGTGTGCCGGGCCGTCGCCTCCCTCCGGCGGGCCCGTTCGCCGGGGCAGGGGCTGTTCGCCCACCGCGTGCCGGAGGGCTGGCACGACGTGCGCAGTGAGGACCTCAACGCCTATCTCCGGGAGGTCTCCGGCGGCGACTGCACGGTCAAGGAGTTCCGCACGTGGCACGCGACGGTGCTCGCGGCGGTGGGCCTCGCGGTGGCGGCCGACCCGGACGGCGAGGCGGCGCACCGGAGGCCGGCGGCGCACGTGTCCCGTGAGGTGGCCGAGCACCTGGGAAACACGGAGGCGGTGGCCCGGGCCTCCTACATCGACCCCCGGGTCTTCCGCCTCCGCGAGCGCGGGATCACCGTCGACGTCTCCCTCACCGAGCTGGGGAGGAGGACGCCCGTCGGGGAACTCGCCACCCGCGGCCCCGTCGAGGCGGAGGTGCTGCGCCTGCTGCGCGAGCACCCCGACGCCTGAGCCGGGGCGGCCGGGCGCCGCCCCGGGTTCGGGCGGCTCAGGACGCGGCGGCGCCCAGATAGCCGTTGGGGTCGAGCACGTACTTGCTCGCGGCGCCCTCGTCGAAGGAGCGGTAGCCCTGCGGGGCCTCCTCCAGCGGGATCGCCACGGCGTTGACGGCGTCGGCGATGCGCACGCGGTCGGCGAGGATCGCCGCCATCAGCTCCCGGTGGTACTTCATGACCGGGCACTGGCCGGTGAAGAAGGCGTGCGACCTGGACCAGCCCAGCCCGAACCGGATCGACAGCGAGCCCACCTTCGCGGCCTCGTCGGCGGCGCCGGGGTCACCGGTCACGTACAGGCCGGGGATACCGATCGAACCGCCCGCCCTCGTCACCTCCATCGCGGTGTTGAGGACACTGGCGGGCGCCTCCTTCCCGGCGTCCTTCCCGGACCCGTGGGCCTCGAAGCCGACGGCGTCCACCGCGCAGTCCACCACGGGGACGCCGAGGATCTGCTCGATCTGGTCTCCCGGGTCGCCCTCCGCGACGTTGATCGTCTCGCACCCGAAGCCGCGGGCCTGGGCGAGCCGTGCCTCGTTCATGTCGCCGACGATCACGACCGCGGCTCCCAGGAGCAGGGCCGAGGCCGCCGCCGCCAGCCCGACGGGCCCCGCGCCCGCGACGTACACCGACGACCCCACGCCGACGCCGGCGGTCACGCAGCCGTGGTAGCCGGTCGGGAAGATGTCCGAGAGCATCGTCAGGTCGAGGATCTTCTCCAGCGCCCGGTCCCTGTCGGGGAACTTCAGCAGGTTCCAGTCGGCGTAGGGCACCAGCGCGTACTTCGCCTGGCCGCCCACCCAGCCGCCCATGTCGACGTAGCCGTACGCGGAGCCGGGGCGGTCGGGGTTGACGTTGAGGCAGATCTCCGTCCGGCGCGCCTTGCAGTTCACGCACCGGCCGCACGAGATGTTGAACGGGACCGAGACGAGGTCGCCGACCCCGACGAACTCCACGCCCGGCCCCGTCTCGACCACTTCGCCGGTGATCTCGTGCCCGAGGACCAGGCCCTGCGGTGCGGTCGTGCGGCCCCGGACCATGTGCTGGTCGCTCCCGCAGATGTTGGTCGCGACCACCTTGAGGATCGCCGCGTGGGGGAGCTGCCGCCCCACGTTGGCGGGGTTGACGCCGGGCCCGTCCCTGAGGACGAACTCCGGGTAGGCGATGTCGGCGACCTCGACCCGGCCGGGTCCCTGGTACACCACGCCTCTGTTGCCGGCCATGTCCTTCCCACCTCTCCGCCCCGCGGCAGGGGCATGTCCCCCTCCCGTTTCCGGGGGAGAAGGTGGCTAATCGGACGTCGAAACGCTCCGGGCGTCTTTTTGCCGGATCGGGTGCGTTCGTAGCCTGGGCGCCCCCGTTCGTGTCCGCCCCGTCGCCACGGGTGACCAGGTGGGGACGTATCGGCAGACTTCGGGCCCGTTCCGTATCCGAGTGGGCCAGGCGTCGTCCGAACCGGTACCATTCGGGTGGACGCACCCGGGGCCAGGGGTCCCGGGCGGTCGGCCGACGTAGCTCAATTGGCAGAGCAATCGCCTTGTAAGCGATAGGTTAGGGGTTCAAGTCCCCTCGTCGGCTCTCTTGAGCGACAAAGCGGCAGGTCGGGCGGCCGGTGGGTGCGGCCGTCGGCGAACGGCCCGCGTCCTGCGGGGAAACTGCAGGGACCGTGCCTCGCCGGTCTCGGACATGACCGACGTCAGGGCGCCCCTGTTCTCCTCGGGACGCGGACGGGGACGGTGCGGCTTCCTACGTCCTTCAGGACGTCCGTGGAGCCTTTCCCTGCCGGTGCGTGGACGGGTTCGCCGCCTGGCTCGCTTCCCCTGCCGACGGTGACGCCCCCGCACGCTTGCGGGGGACCTGGTGCCAAAGGCTGTCGCCCCCGCCCGGGCCCCGGCGTCCGGAGACCGGTCCGCTCGGCAGTGGTCCGTTCGGCGCCGTTCCCCGGGGCGATCCGTGCCGGGCGGCGGACCCGCCGAACGGCACGGCGCACCCTTCCCGGTCCGCTGTCCCCACGGGCCGGGGGCGAGCCCCTCATCACCGCCGGCGGGTACACCTCGGCCGACCGCGGTAGTTCCCACCGGAGCCCATGGCGTCGGCGATTGCTCCATTCAACCCTGTCCGACACCTTTGGCCTGCGTTTTTGTTGCGCTTCGCTGACACAGTTCCCGCCGGGCAGTCGGCTTCCGAAGTGGCCGGATCCGGCATCTTTCGGACCGAAGCCGTGAACCTATTGACATCCCTTGCTTCAACGTGTTAATTTCTGGCCTTATTGGATCCTGAGACCGTTTGACTCTGTGGAAATTTTTTTCTGCGGGTCATAAATTTGCTTCCCTGGTTTTTTTCTATTTAAAGGCTGAGCGGCCGTTCCTCTGCGATCGACTGTCCGGCTTCGGATGAGAAGATCAGCAAGGATGATATGAAAGCGTTTGTCTACCATTCGCACGGGATAGGCCAATACGACTTCTCTTCCCTGGTTCCTGAGGACCTTTCGGGGATCCAGAAATTATCTCAAGAGCGCGACCTGGAGATTCTTCCGACGGCCTTCCTCGGGCGCGAAAAGCAGGAAGAATTTTTAGAGGTGGTTCGCGCGTTCGGAGAGCAGAGCGCAAAGGGGCTTCTTCCAAATGTGGCCGGGTTTGCCGTCGAGGGACCCATTCTGGGTCCGCATGGCGGTATTCCGAGGTCCGGGAAGTGGCTTCCCTCGGCCGAGGAGTGGCAGAAGCTTTCTGAGCTGGGGAAGCATGGTCTCCGGTATGTGGTGATAGCCCCGGATGCCATGGAGCTCGATGAGGAGATCGACGACGGACTGCTTTTCTCGGACCTCATGCTGAGTTTCTATGAAAACGGAATAAAGATTGCCCTGGGTCATTTTCATCACGATAACCCGAGGCGAAGCTCGGAACTGACACTCAATGTCGTTGAATTCCTGCACGGGCACTATGAGTCCTCACCGTACCTTGTGTTGACAGATCATCTTTACAACGACATGCCCAGGAACTTCTCCCACGCCTGGCGGACACCGGAGGAATGGGGTCGTCGTGATCGCGAGTTATCGGCGGTGATGGAGGAGGAATGGGTGGAGGATAACGTGTCAAGGCTGCTCGGTCCCGTCCCTGCCACCCTCTTGAACGAGGCTCGGGCGAAGCGCCTCATTCCCTGCCTTAATTTCGATGGCAGGCATGTCGACCTTGAAATCTGCCGCCGCACCGTCGATTATCTGGGGCCGGAGAACCTGATTGCGCTGACCGACCACACCGAAGTCGATGTCATGGCCGGTGAACAACTCTCACGTATCGGCAGCCAGGAACTCTGGTGTCGTGACGACGGGGCGGTCGCGGCCGGATCGCAGGGATACGAGCAGCAGCGCCGCAACATGATCGACATCGGTCTGGCGGAGGACGAGATCAGAACGGTCTTCTCCACGAACCCGCGTGCGGCCATCGCCTACCGACCTTCTGCTGTCAAGACCGAATCGATCCGCTTGTGAATGGGAGCGCTCCCCACGAGCCTGGGGCCTCACGGGACATCGGTCCTGCCGCCACGTACCTGGCAGACCTCACCAACGCGATCGCCAGGATCGACGTCGCGGCGCTCGAACGTTTCGTCGTCACGGTGGTCGAGGCGCTGACCGAGCGCCGCGGCATCTTCGTCGCGGGCAACGGCGGCAGTGCGACAGCCGCCTCCCACATTGCGAGTGACTGGGCCGCGGCGACCAACATGCTGGGTGGACCGGTCAACGTCCACTGCCTGTCGGACAATACGGCCCGGCTGACCTCGCTGGCCAACGACACGAGCTTCGAGGAGGTGTTCTCGCGCCAGGTGGAAGCCATGGGGCGGCCCGGTGACCTGCTGGTGCTGCTCAGTGTCAGCGGCCAGTCCCCGAACCTCGTGCGGGCGGTGAAGTCGGCGAGGGCCCTGGACATCGGAGTGCTCGCACTCGTCGGATATCCCGGAGCACTGGCGAATCTCTGCGACACCTGGATCGAGCTCGGTGAAGGCGACTACGGGCTGGCCGAGGACCTGCACATCGCCGTCAACCACATGGTCGTCAGAGCCATGCAGGGCGGTGTCCCCCAGGTGTACCGGCCGGACGAGGCCACCCCGAACCGGTGGGCGAAGAGAAGGGACACGGACGGAAAGAGGGGGGTGTCATGAGGCTGGCGGGTATGGTGCTCGCCGCCGGCGTGGGCAGCAGGCTGGCCCCGTTCACCGACGACATCCCCAAACCGCTGGTGCCCGTGCTCGACCGCCCGCTTCTCGGTGAGCTCCTCGACCAACTCGCGGCGGCGGGCGCAGAGGAGGTCTTCGTCAACCTCCACCATCAAGCGGACCGGGTCGCGTCCTATCTGTCCACCCGCGCCTGCCGCGTGCCGGTACACCACCGGGTCGAGCCGGAGTTGACCGGACCTGCCGGTGCGCTCACCCTTTTCGCCGACACCCTGGCCGCCTACGACGCGGTCCTGGTGGTCTCGGGGGACATCGTGTCGGACGGTGGCTTCGAGGACTTGGCCGCTGCCTGTGCCGGCGGTGAGGCCGATCTCGTGTTCGGTGTCACCCGGAGCCGGGGAGCACGCCGGTTCGGTGTCCTCGAACTGGACGGCGAGGGAACGGTTCTCTCGGCTGTGGAGAAGCCGGACGTCCCTGACGAGGAGGAACACTGGATCAGTGCCGGCGCCTACTGCCTCGACACGGGACTCGTCGGGGTGACAGCCGATCTTCTGGCGGGTGGCATGCCCGGCGTCGACTACGCCCGCGACCTGGCCCCGGTCCTGATGGCCGGGGGACGCCGGGTCTCAGGCCACCCCCTCCGCGGTTACTGGCGTGACATCGGTACGCCGGACTCTCTGCTCGGGGCCAACCTGGACGCGGTCAGCGGCCGGATCCCCCGGCTCCTTCCAGAGGGGAGCGGTGCCGGTGGACCCGGTTCGGGTGAGCCCCCCGTGTTCGTCCACCCGACCGCGGAACTGGGGGAGGACGTGGTCTTCCGCGGGCCGGTCGTCATCGGCGCCGGAACGCGCGTCGGCTCGGGGGCCGGACTCTCGCACACGGTCCTGCTGCCCGGCGCGGTCGTCCCACCGGGAGCCCTCGTCCACGGAGGGCTGATCGGCGCGAGAGACCGTCGCGATGCGGGGCCACTCCCCGAGGCGGGCGCCGGGTGAAGGGGGCGAGGCCGCGGATGATCGTCGCCAAGGCACCCCTGCGAGTCTCGCTCGCGGGTGGCGGAACCGATCTGCCCAGCTACTCCGGGTTGCGTACGGGGTTGGTGATCAGCCTGGCGATCGATCGGTGGGTGTGCGTCGCCGCCCATCCCGGGGTGTCCGACGGCACTGCCCGGATCGGGTTCGCCGACCTCGAGGACCCGGGGAACGCCGAGAGCGCCACGGATGCCGACCTGCTGCAGAACCCGTTCGCCCGGGCCGTGCTCTCCAGGTCCGGCGCCGGCGGCGGAGTCCGGATCGGTACGTTCTCCGACGTGCCGAGCGGGAGTGGGCTCGGCGGTTCGGGAGCGTTCACCGTGGCGATGCTCCATGCTGTGCGGCGCATGGACGGGATCGGCGGGGACGACCCCGTGTCGCTGGCCGAGGACGCCAGTGCGGTGGAGATGATCGACCTGCGGCGTCCGGTCGGGAAGCACGACCATTACATGGCGGCCTTCGGCGGTCTCAGGGCCCTGGCCTTCGAGCCGGAGGGCCGTGTCCGCCAGACGCCGCTGCCGATCACGGACCGCCTGAGATCCTATGTCGCCGATCGGCTCCTCCTGTTCTCCACGGGTGTCAGCCGCGACGCCGGACGGATGCTCGCCGCCCAGGACCGTCTGACCCGCGCGCGTGGGCCGGGGGTGCTGCGACGCCTGGATTCCATCCGGGCGCTCGCCGACACCCTGCTCGACGAATTGCGCGAGGACCGGGTCGAGTCCATCGGCCACGTCCTCGCGGAGCACTGGCTGGCCAAGTCCCGCCTCAGCGAGACGGTGTCGCTGCCGCGCATCGACGAACTCCACCGACTTGCTCTGGACTCGGGTGCTGAGGCCGGGAAGCTCCTGGGTGCGGGCGGCGGCGGATTCCTTCTTTTCAGCTGTCGCCAAGGAGAACAGGAACGGCTGAGGAAGGCCATGTCGGCAGCCGGTTCTCGGGAATTGGAGTTCTCGATCGCGGACACCGGTACAACTGCCGTGGAATTTCCCCTGTGAGGGCCAGGCATGAACTCGGTGTGCGCGGCGTTTCGCCGCGTCATACCCAAGTTCCACCCAGAAGAGAAGTTCAAGGGGAGGGGCAGTCGAAAGTGCACGAGTCCGAATCCGATAGCCGTTCGCAGGCCACGTCTGCGTCGGAACTCTTCGACGAGTACTACCTGCGCTTCTGGGAAGGGGAGCTGGCCGATGACCGGTTGAAGCGCGATGTCGGCCTCGTGCTGGAGCTCGCCGGTCTGCGACCGGGCGACCGAATACTGGACGTGGCCTGCGGCTACGGGCGGATGACGAATAGCCTTACGGTGTCCGGATTCGATGCCACCGGGGTGGATCTGAGCGTTTTCCTGTTGGACGAGGCACGGGCGCGGGCTCGCGCGCTGGATGTCCAGGCTGACTTCCGCCAGCGGGACATGCGCAACTTGTGGGGTATGGACGGCTTTGCCTGTGCACTGCTGTGGTTCACCAGTTTCGGCTACTTCAGCGACGCGGAAAACGCTCAGGTGCTGCGTCAGATATTTGGCTGTCTGGAGCCGGGTGGCCGTCTGTTGCTGGAGACGCGGCATTGGGACAGAATGGCTCGTCGGTTCGATCCCGTTACGGTACGCTCCAAGGGCGATGACTTCCTTGTCGAGTACCATACCTACGATGCCCAGAACGGAGTCCAAAAGAGCCGGCAGACGCTTCTCGTTGATGGACGCCGTATCGAGAGGACTTCGTTCGTCCGCCGGTATGGTTTCCCTGAGATGCGCGCACTCGCCCTGCAGGCCGGTTTCGTTTCGGTCCGCGGTTACGACGAGAACGGTGGTCCCCTGACCGAGGAGAGCGACAGGTGCGTTCTCGTGGCGGTCAAATGAGCGGCATCCCGAGGAATTCGGAAGAAGGGCGCTCACATCTCGGTGCCGATACCGGTGAGCACACGTTACGAGCCGAAGGGGTCGCGGTGCGGCTGCTGATCATCACCTCGAGTTTCCATCCGGTCATCGGCGGTGCGGAGACCTATGCCTGGGAGGTGGCAGAGGGGCTCGCCGCTCGTGGACACGACGTCGTGGTCGTCACGGACCTCCCCCGCGGACACCATGCCGGGGAAGTGTTCGCAGGCGATCCCGAAGGGGTCGATGTGCGCCGACTCAGCCGGTACCACGAAATCCTCGCCGACCCGAGCAAGATCCACTGGGAACAGATGGCCTACGGCCTGATGCCGGAGATACGCGACGTCATCGACGAATTCCGTCCCGACCTCGTGCTCACCAACAGCATGGACGCAGCACTGCTCGGCAAGACGGTGTCCCTCGACCGCGGCATTCCCTGGGTGGCGACGTTCCACGAGCACTCCCCGCAGGACGAGCCGCTCGGGGCCGGGCGGCTCCGGCTGGTCCATGGCGTCCTCAAGCCGTCATTGGTTCTCGCCGGGGGCGCGTTCTACGCCGAACGCGCCGCCGAGTGGGGTCCCGGAAACCCTGTCGAACTGATCTACCACGGCGTCGACACCGAGCGCTTCCACCCGGGTATCGACGGGCGTCCCGTGCGGGAGCACCACGGCCTCACCGACCAGGAGACCTTGTTCGTCCTGGCGGGCAGGCTCAAACCGCGCAAAGGCATTCGTGAGGCGATCAGTGCCTTCGACCGTGTGCGCCGTGCCTGTCCGGGGGCCCGGCTCCTCATCGTCGGCAGTGTCAGCTCGGCCTCCCTCGACTACTCGGCCCAGCTCGACGCCGACATCGCCGCACTGGACCTGCAACAGACCGTGACCATCGACAGAACGGTCACCTTCGATCGGATGCCGGGAGTCCTGGCCGCCGCGGACGTCGTCGTCCAACCCAGCTTCGAGGAGGGGCTCGGGATCTCGGTGCTCGAGGCGATGAGCATGGGCAAACCCGTCGTCACGACGGACATCGTCGGTGTCAGGGAACTGCTCACCGCTCCCGGTGTCGCGCGCGTGGTCCCGCCGGGTGCCCCGGAACCGCT
This sequence comes from Nocardiopsis sp. NPDC055824, assembly GCF_053616335.1. Taxonomy (NCBI): domain Bacteria; kingdom Bacillati; phylum Actinomycetota; class Actinomycetes; order Streptosporangiales; family Nocardiopsidaceae; genus Nocardiopsis; species Nocardiopsis sp. NPDC055824. Next base: position 16,941 of record NZ_JBSHDN010000004.1, on the reverse strand, counting down.
GGCGCACGTCCTCATCGAGCTCGCCGGGAGCGCCGAGGAGCGGTCGCGGTTGGGCAAGGCCGCCCGCGAGCACGTGGTGGGCTCGTTCTCCAAACAGCGCATGGTGGAGCGAACAGAGTCGGTCCTGCTCACCCGGTCGACCCGGCGGGAGGCCGGACATGTATGAGAAGGCGCCGGAGACCATCTGGTGGAACGGGAGCCTGGTGCCGTGGGACCGGGCCCGCGTGCACGTCACCTCGGAGGTGGCGATGCGCGGCACCAACGTCTTCGAGGGGCTGCGAGCGTACTGGCAGCCGGAGTCGGAGCAGCACGTCGTCGTGCATCTGCACCGGCACCTCGCCAGGCTCGCACAGTCCGCTCGGCTGATCAGGCTGCCGCAGGCCGAGAGCGCGGAGTCGGTCGCCCGGTTGCTCGACGGAGTGCCGGAGCTGATCCGGGCCCTCCGGCACAGGGGCGACCTGTACCTCAGACCTACGCTGTACATCGACGAGGGCCGCTACGGATGGCGCTCGGGTCAGGTGAAGTTGGGCTGCTACATCGCCGGCTACCCCACCGACCCGCGTGTGGATCGGCCCATGTCCTGCGTGGTCAGCTCATGGCGGCGCTCTCCGGACCTCGCCGTCTCGCCCCTGGCGAAGGTCGGGGCGGCCTATCAGGCGTTCCGGCTGCCGAGGATCGAGGCGGCCATGGCGGGAGCCGACGAGGCGATCTTGCTCAACACCAACGACACGGTCGCCGAGACCGGAGGCGCGGCTGTTTTCCTCGTGCGGGGAGACACGGTCGTCACACCACCGCTCGCCGATGGTGTGCTGGACGGCATCACCAGGGGGATCGTCATCGACCTCCTCCGCTCGCGGTGGGGGATGAAGGTGGTCGAGCGCTCCGTGCCGCGTTCCGAACTGTACGTCGCGGACGAGGTGTTCGTGTGCGGCACGCTCGACGAGGTGCGGATCGTCAGCAGCGTCGACGCCGTGCCGATCGGAGGTGGAACGTGGCCCGTGGCCGAGGGCGTCAGAGCCCTCTACCTCGACATCTGCGCCGGTCAGCAGGACCCGGTCGACCCGGCGATGCTCCACACGGTGTCGAGCGCGCCTCCCGGCCCCGACCTTCAGGACCGCAGTACCGGTTCCCCGCCCTTGTGAGGAGTGCACACCGCGCGAAACCCTCCGCGGGGGCGGTCCGGCGCCAGGAGCAGCAGGTGCCGGAAGAACGGCGTCCGGCAACGGAAACCACGACAAGGAAAGCAGAGATCGGCATGCAGCAGCACGACGAGGCCTGGGTTCGCTTCTTCGAGGCGAAGGGGTACCCCGAGGCGGCGGAACTAGCGGCGGGGATGGAGGGGGCCGTCTACGCCCTGAACGACGACCTGGTCGCCAAGGTCTGGGGTGTGCGGTCCGGGGAGGAGCTGGAACGGCTCCAGCGCTTCTACGACGATCTGGCCAAGGCCCAGCTGGCCTTCCGAACGCCGCGCATCGAAGAAGTGCTGTACGAGAACGGGCGCTTCGTGAGCATCGAACAGAGGCTGTCCGGCGTGCCGTTGGCCGACATGGACCCGCGGCGCCCCGAGCTGTGGCCGCAAGCCGCCGCATGCATGCTCGACGTGTTGGGCGAGATCTCGACAGCGGACTCCCCGGCGTTGCGCGGCCTCGCCGTCCTGGACGAGGCCTCGCCCTTCTGGGAGGGGCACACCTCCTGGCCTGACGCCTTGACGGCGTTGATCCACCGCAGGCTCGCCCTGTTCGGGGACCAGTTGCGCGCCGCGGTTCCGGGCTTCGACGGCAAGTTGGCCCGGATCCTCGAACTCGTCGGCGATCTCGGTGATGTGCCGCTCGGCCTCATGCACGGGGACCTGGTACCCGACAACGTACTCGTGAACGACGAGTGCCAGGTGGTCGGCACGCTCGACTTCGGGTTCCTCTCCACCGTCGGCGACCCTGTCTTCGACGCCGCGCTGACGGCCAGCATCTTCGACATGTACGGCCCCCAGGCGCACGAGACGGAGGCCTACCTCGACGCCGCCGTCGTCGAACGGTTCGGCTGCCCCCCCGAGCGCATGGCCCTGTACCGAGCCGTCTACGGCATCATCGCGAGCAACGCCTACGACCCGCAGGGGCAGGACGGCCACTTCAAGTTCTGCGCCGACCTCCTGCTGCGCGAGGACGTGTCCGAACTCCTCGGCGGCGTGTCCGGCCCGGCCTCGCGGACAGGGGAATGACGGAGCCCCGCAGCGAGCAGGTCGTGGTCCTGGCGGGAGGACTCGGCACGCGCCTGGGGCCGATGGGCGCGGACAGGCCGAAGGTGCTGCAGGACGTCCTCGGCCGTCCGTTCCTGGACGTCATGCTCGAGCCCGTGGCGGCGAGCGGCCTGCGCAGGTTCCACTTCTGCCTCGGCCATCTCGCCCCCCGGGTCGCCGCCCACCTCGCGACGCTGCCCGCCGAGTGGGAGACCACCGCCGAGACGGAACCCGCCCCCCTGGGGACGGCCGGCGCCCTGCTGCACAGCGTCGGCCACCTGGACGAACAGTTCATGGTCCTGCTCGGAGACACCTACCTGGACACCGACTACGGCGGCCTGTTCGACCGGTTCCCGCCCGACTCGCTCGGGATGATGCTCCTCACCCGGGCGTCGAACGACGTACTCCCCAACGTCGGCGTACGGGACGGCACCGTCACCGCCTACGACAAGAACGGCGTCCCCGGGGGCCTGACGGACACCGGTGTCACGCTGCTGCGCAGGTCGGCACTCGACGTCCTGCAGCGTGCACGGGAGCGAACCGACCTGCACGAGCTGTTCCACGCCCTCATGGGGAGGGGGGCCCTGGCGGCCGCCGTCACCGGGGAGCGGTTCTTCGACATCGGAACACCTCGGCGCCATCAGGCACTGGCCACCCATCTCTCGGCAGGAACGGCGAAGGAAGCAGGGATATGACACGAGAAGGACGGGCTGTCGTCACCGGAGGGGCCGGCTTCATCGGCGCGGCCCTCGTGTCGGCGCTCCTGCACGACGGGGTACCGGTGGCGGTGGTCGACCGCGCACCCTGGCAGGACGCGGTGCGACTCCACGGACTGGCAGGGACGGGCGAACTCACCTACCACGCCGCCGACATGCGCGACATCGAGCAGCTGGAACCCTTGTTCTCCGGAACCACGCATGTCTACCACCTGTCGGCCAACACCGAGAACAGGTCCGACAGGGCGGGCCGTACGGCCGACTTCACCGACACCGTCGGCGGGACCATCGCCTTGCTCGAGGCGCTGAGGGAGGCTCCGCGTCCCGTGAACGTCGTGATGACGTCCAGCCAGCTCGTCTACGGCCCGGTGCCCGAAGGGACCACGGTCGCCGAGGGGAGCGGATTGCTGCGGCCCACCACCCGCTTCGCCGCGGGCAAGGCCGCCGCGGAGGCGTTCCTCGAGGCCTACGCCAACGAGTGCGGGCTGCAGGCCGCCGTCGGCCGGCTCTCCAACGTCGTCGGCCCGGGGATGGGACGTGGCATCATCGCCGATCTGGTCCGACGCCTGCATGACGATCCGGGGGAGATCAGGTTGCTCGGGGACGGCAGACAGACCCGTAGCTATCTCCATGTCCGGGACTGCGTGGCGGCCCTGCGTGCCGTCGCCGCGGCAGCGGAGTCGGACGGCGGGGACTTCTCCGTCTTCCACGTGTGCAACCAGGACGCGATCAGCGCGCACCGTGTGGCGGAGATCGTCGCCGAGGAGTTCCCTGACGGCACACCGGAGATCACATACGAGGGCGGGCGCCAGGGCTGGCGCGGGGACATCCCGTCCCTGCTCATCAGGCCGGAGGCGCTGGAGGAGCACGGCTGGCGGCCCCGGTCGACGTCGGAGGAGGCCGTCAGGGAGACGGCCCGGGCGCTCCTGGCCACCCGGCGCCCCACGACCGGAGCCCGGTGACCGGGGAAATGACCGAGAGGAACGAACCGCGGATGCAGAACGACTTCGGGTCCGCCGACGGCGACCGGCTGCCCGAGCCGGAACGCTGGAAGGTGCTGGGAAACCGCTCCTTGTACAGCAGCCCCTGGATAGGCCTCGACCTTGTGAAGGTGGTCCCGCCGGGACGGGAGCCCTATGAGCACCACGTGGCTCGTGTCGCCGACGCGGTCGGGGTGGTGCTGCGTCACCCCGACCGCGGGGTCCTGCTGCTCCACCGGTATCGATTCATCACCGACACATCCGGTTTCGAGATCCCGGCGGGCGCGTTGGACGAGGACGAGGGCGTCGAGGACGCCGCGGCCCGCGAGGTGCTGGAGGAGACCGGGTGGACCGTGCGGGACATGAGCCGCATGCTGGTCTGCAACCCCTCCGACGGGGTCAGCGACCAGCGTTTCCACTTCGTGTTGGCGACAGCGGACGAACAGACCGGAGAGCCCGTCGACGCGTACGAGTCGTCCGCACGGGTCTGGTTCCGTCCCGACGAATTGTCGTCGCTGCTCCGCGACGGAAAGGTGCCGGGCGCGCTGACCTCGGTCGCTCTCCTGCACGCACTGCACTTCGGCATGCTGTGAGCGTCCGATGCCGTTGAGGAGCGCCGTCTTCCTGGACAGGGACGGCACCCTGAACAGGTCCGCCGCTCCCGGCCAGTACGTTCGCCGTCCTGAGGACCTGGAACTGCTACCGGGAGCGGCGGAGGCCGTCCGCCACATCAACGAGGCGGGTGTGCACGCGGTACTCGTCACGAACCAGCGATGGCTCTCGGAGCCGGCCGCGGACAGGCGCGCCTACGAGGCGGTGGACGCCAGGCTGAGCGCCCTGTTGATGGAGCACGGCGCCCGGCTCACCGCCCGCTACGTCTGCCCGCACCCGCTGCACAGCTGTGACTGCCGGAAACCGGCTGCGGGCATGCTGGTGCGTGCTGCGGCCGATCTCGGACTGGACCTGGCCGCGTCCTGTCTGATCGGGGACTCCGCGACCGATGTCGAAGCCGGCCGCACGGCCGGCTCTGCCACCGTCCTGATCCGTCCTCCGGGGTGCGGACCCCACGACACCCGGGCGGATTTCGTGGCCTCGGACATCCGTGAGGCGGTGGGCTGGGCTCTGGGGGCCGGCTCCGGTGTTCGGAGGGGGGCGGTTCACCGGTAGCCCCGGGCCTGGAGCGCGTACAGCTCCGCATAGAGCCCGCCTCGGCGGATCAGCTCACCGTGGTCGCCGGCCTCCGCGACACGGCCGTCCGCCACCACCACGATCATGTCGGCCGTGCTGATGGTCGAGAACCGGTGTGAGACGAGCAGGGTGATCCCCCCATCGGCTGCGATCTTCCTCGCCTGGGTGATGTAGCGCTTGAAGAGGGCGTCCTCCGCCTCGGCGTCGAGTGCCGCGGTGGGTTCGTCCAGTACGAGCAGGAGCGGCCGGTCGCGCATGAACGCGCGACCGAGCGCCAGCTTCTGCCACTGGCCTCCGGAGAGTTCCGCGCCGTCGGAGTAGCTCTTGCCGAGTTGGGTCCCCAGGCCGTCCGGGAGCGGGGCCAGCACGTCCTCCGCGTGTGCGCGACGCAGTGCTTCCACGACCGCGCTCTCGGAGGATTCACGTGGCAGGTCGCCCACTCCCACGGTCTGCCTGACGACGAACTCGTACCTGGCGAAATCCTGGAATCCGGCCGACATGCGCGCGTGCCACGTCTTGGAGGGGATGGCCCGTAGAGGGGTGCCGTCCACGAGGATGTCGCCGTGCGTGGGCCGGTAGAACCCGCAGAGCATTTTGACCAGGCTCGACTTGCCCGCCCCGTTCTCGCCGACGACGGCGACCGTGGCACCGGCCGGTAGGTGGAGGTCGACGTCGCGCAGCACGAGTGCCTCGGTGCCCGGGTAGGCGAACGACAGCCCCCTGAGGGTGATGCCGCTCCGGAGGCGGTCCGGGGCCGCTGTCCCGGCGTCCGGGGCCGGTGGGGGGGCCGGAGCCGGTCGGCCCAGGGCGTCCTGGAGTTCGCGGAGCCGGCGGTCGACGCCGCTGAGCCTCTGGAGGTCGGGTACCAGGGCGACGACCTGGGCCACCTGGGAGTTGACCTGTGAGGCGAGAACGACCACCAGCACCACGTCGCCCACCGTGCTGCGGCCCGTGATCGCTCCGTGGGCGACCAACAGCACCGCACTCACGTATCCGGTGGCGAAGACGAGCTGGCTCAGGGCGCGCAGAAGGGTGGCACGGCGCTGTGCTCTCCACAGGTCGCCGCTGGTCAGATCCCAGAGCTCCGAGTGCCGCCGTCGCACCTCGTCCTCCAGCTGGAAGACCTTGAGCTCCTTGGCCGTGGCGGAGGCCGTGGTCAGGTGAACGAGGTTGAGCGCTCGCCGGGTGGGTTCCGCGGTCCTGCCCCTGGAGGCGTCGACGATCTGCTCGGCTCGGCGCCCCGCAAGGATCGGGGGTACCGCGAGCAGCGGCAGGAGGAACAGGACCGGGTGCAGGAACGCGAGCATGACGGCGGTCAGCAGCATCCCGAAGGCGAGCCCCGACGTGGCGAGCAGTGCCTGGAGCGTGTTGCGGGTCTGGAGGACCTCGCGTTCCAGCACGGTGAGCCGGTCGGCGTACTCGGGGTTCTCGTGTGCCTCGAGGCTGGAGGAGCCGTTGGCCAGGGTGATCAGCTGGTGGTTGTAACGCAGCATGTTGAGTTCGGCGAGCTCGTAGTACGCGATGTGCGCGAAATGCGAGCAGGTGAGCGCCGCGATCAGCAGCACCGCTATCAGGACGCCCAGGAGCACGGCCTCCCCGATCCTGCCGTCGAGAGCCGCGTTGACCAACTGGCGGAGGCTGATGCCGGCCAGTGGCATCGCGGTTCCGCTGGCTATCATGAGGCCCACCGCCGCCAGGGTCTTGCCCGGGCTCTGCCGCCAGCACATGGCCAGCAGGCCGCCAGCGGCGATGAGGAGGCGTCTCATCCGTGCCCTTCCGATTCGTCGGTCGATGAGGAGGTCGCCGTGGTGAAGCGGGCGGCCTGCAGCCGGAACATGCGGGCATACTTGCCGTTGGCCCGGACCAGCTCGTCATGTGATCCCGCTTCGGTCACGCGGCCGTCCGAGAGCACGACGATGTGGTCGGCGTGTCGCACCGTCGAGAACCGATGCGAGATGAGCAGGGTGGTCGCACCGTTGGCGGGCCGGACGAACTCCTCGAAGAACCGTGCCTCGGCGCGCGCGTCGAGGCTTGCCGTCGGCTCGTCGAGTACGAGCACTCCGCCGTTGTGCCGGAGCCGGAAGAGGGCCCTGGCGAGTGCGAGCCGCTGCCATTGTCCGCCGGACAGGTCGACCCCTCGTGCCATGTGCTTCGCCAGCGGTGTGTCGAGTCCGTCGGGAAGGACCTCGATGGTGTCGAGTATCCCGGCGTCCTTGGCGGCTCCACGGATCTCGTCGCGATCACCGGCGACGTCCCCGTGCCGAACGTCGCCGAAGCCGATGTTGTCGGCGGCGCTGGTCTCATAGCGGTTGAAGTCCTGGAAGACCACGGCGGTGCGGGACCGCCAGGCGTCCAGGGGGAAGGAGGCCAGGTCGACGCCGTCGATCGTGATCGTGCCTTCGTCGGGCTCGTACAACCGTGTGAGGAGCTTGATCAGGGTGGTCTTGCCGGCGCCGTTGCTTCCCACGATCGCCGTGCACATCCCCGCGGGAATGCTCAGGTCGAGTTCGTCGAACACCTGGTGCTTCCCGCCCGGGTAGCGGAAGGACACGTGGGAGAACCTGATCTCCTGACGCGGTGTGGGATCGGCGGCGCCGGACCCCGCCGTCCCGCCGGCGGCCACGGGTTCCCGGGCCCTCCTGAGCGCTTCCGCGCCTTGTTCGAACTCGGTCAGCGCCCGGTAGGCCCTCATGCCGTGCAGGGTCTGCATGTCCGACTCGGGGTAGAACTCACCGAGTCTGAGGCAGTTCAGCACCGCCTGGGTGACCAGCGCGAGGGAGGTGAGGGACGCCCCGCCGGCGCCGGCGCTCGCGACGGCGACGAGTACCCCCATGGTGATCCCCAGTCCCAGCGCCGTGTACCTGAGGTAGGGCCAGAGCAGGAGCCGGCGCCGCTCCGCCCACGTCGGTGCGAGCCATCGCAGGTAGACCGCTCGGTGGCGATCGCGCAACCACTCGACCAGTCCGAAGGTCCGGATCTCCTTCCCGGCCGCCGCGCCCATGGCCAGCTGCCGCAGGTAGCGTGCCTCACGCCGCTCCTTCGTCAGCCTCTCCCAGCTTTCGCTGTACTTGCGCAGACCGCTGCGCAGCCCGTAGCGGAACATGAGCACGGCGGCCACCACGCCGACCCCGGCCGTCCAGGAGAAGCCGATGCCGATGACGAGGAGGTAGCCGAGCAGCTGAACGCCTCGTGAGATCAGGTGGAGCGCGCCGGCACATGCCCTGCCAGGGCTGTCCATGCCGAGTTCGAGATCCTGTTTCGCCTCTCCGAGACGTTCGATCAGGTGTTGGTTCTCCAGGGCGGCAAGGCCGGACCCCCGCAGCGAAGCGGTGATGATCCGGTCGAAGAGCCGTCCGTCGATGCGCCGGGCCAGGTGGTCGCCCAGTGTTCTCTGGGCCGGAGCCAGTGCCTGGTGGGCGGTGAACGCGACCGAGGCCAGCACGAAGGCGAACACCACGGCCGACCACTGCGCCGAGCCGGTACCGGCCTCCGCGGCCGCGGGTATCAACCCGAGCATGACGCTGGTGCCGACCACGAAGAGCACCGGAAGTGCTCCGAGCAGCACGTTGCACACGATGACGGCCAGCACCGGCCCCGGGCCGCCCTGGGGCAGGAGACCGGCGATCTGGCGCAATTCGGCGCCCACGGAGCGGACGAAGGTCCGCTTAGAGACGATTGCGGATCGCCAGCCCACAGCTCACCCCTTCCACCACCAGATCGGTCAGCGGCTCCTCGCATGCGTTCAGGACCGCCGTATCGGCGAAGCGGCGCATCGCTCCGGGGCCCATCGTGCGCAGTGCCTGGCGCGGGGCTGCTCCCGGGGACGGAGCGCGGTGGGGGGGCGGGCCGGGTGCCGGAGGCAGGAGCGCCCCGAGCGCGATCGCCGTGATCCACAACTCGTGAAGCAGACCGTAGCCGAGGCGTAGCTCCAGGTCGACGGTTCCGCGGCTGCGCTCCAGCTCCCGGTCCAGCCCCGCCGCGATCTCCGCAGGGGGGAGGCCGAGCTCCGCCAGCTCTCTTCGGGTCGGTCCCTCGTCCTCCATGCGCAGGGTTCTGGGGTCGTAGGAGAAGCACAGGGACCGCCCTTTGCTCCATGTCTGGGTCGGTATGCGGAACGGAGCGTGCAAGACTCCCGGAGCGGGTTCCGGGGCCTCGGGTTCCAGCAGCCACGTGGCCGGTCGAACACCGTCGGATTCGTTTCCCACCAGGCTCGGTACGGTGTCGTGGTCCACCAGTTGGGGCGCGAGCGCGTAGGCTGACCGCCCTTGGGCCGCGAGGTGGCGGCGCAGGGCGATGTCGTCGGGTACGTCCGGGGAGAAGTGGGCGGCCGCGTCCGCGACGAAGGCCCGAGCGTCGGCCACGGGAAGCACGGTGGCCTGTGTGGGCACGTAGGTGTCGATGCATTCGGCCAGGCCCACGCCGTGCAGCGCGGCCCAGCGGATCATGGTCGCCGTCTGGCAGCCCCACTCCGCGAACGTGCAGAGCACCTTGTCCGGATGCTGGGAGACCGAGGCCAGCAGCCGCGGTACGAAGTCGTCGACGGGTAGGACGTCGTCCTGCACGACGAGATGGTGGGTGGCGCCGGGGCCGGTGGAGGACCACGCGGCGAGCGCGGTGCGCAGGGTCGACCTGGGGCCGGTCGGGTCGGGGTCGTACACGATCCGGGGCGAGAGCGCGCTCAGGCGCCGGGCGATCTCCTCCGCCGAGGCACGCCGGGCGGGGTGCGCCATGATCGCGCAGGAGACCGTCGGGGCGGCCTTCGGTCCGGATGCGCGCCCCGGGATGTTCACAGAGCCCATGGAAGCGGCTCCGGTGCGTCGAACCGCGAGGAGATCGCGGTGACGTTGGTCGGGGACGTCATGGCGAGGGTGACCTCGAGGACGTGCAGCGCCTGCCGCGCGGACAGCCGCGGGGTCCGTCCCTCTTCCACTGCCGACGCGAGGTCGGCGATGCCCCGGGGGAAGCTCATCCGGTGGTCGGCCGAGTAGTGCTTGCGGTAGACGAAGGGGCGTACGTGTTCGACTTCGTTCTCCGGCAGGAGGTAGTCGTGCCCCGGGTCGGTGGCCGTCCGCAGCGTGATCGGCGATCCGAAGTCCCAGCAGTTGTCGAGGCGCAGTACGCCCCCGTCCCCGACGACGGTCAGTGAGCGGTCGGGAGGCGCGACGATGCTGCACGTCAGCCGGGCTACGACCCCGGAACCGAATCTCAGCGAAGCCGTCACGTAGTCGGGTCCGACGCCCCCCTCTTCGCCCGGAGGCAGTTTGTCGGGCATGAGGGTGGCGTGGTCCGCGACAACACGGTCGACGGGGCCGAACAGGGTCGTCAGCGCGGAGAGGTGGTAGGCCGAATGCTCGATGTTGCAGCCCAGGGCGAACTCGTCCTTGTAGGGCCAGGGGCTGCCCGTGCTGTTGTGCCAGGTCGGGAAGTCCATCAAGTGGACGGCGCCGTCGTCGAGCTGGGCGTAGACGAGGCGTGGGGTGCGGACCGAGCCCTTCCTGACCTCGCGCCACACGGTCTGGAAGGCCTCACCGAGGACGTTCGCCGGGGCACACGCCACCAGCAGGCCGGACCGGTCGGCCTCTTCTACGATACGCCGCCCGTCAGCCACGTCGGTGGCCAGCGGTTTCTCCGTGTACACATGTCTGCCCGCGGCGAGGGTGGCGAGCGTCACGTCGGCGTGGCTCTCGGGGTTGGTCAGGTTGACGACGATCTGTACCCGGTCGTCGGACAGCAGTTCGGAAAGCGTGCGGTAGACCTCGACGCCGTGCCGCTCGCCGACGGCGGCGGCTCGCTCTGTGATCCGGTCGTGCACTCCGACCAACGTCAGCTCCGGGTGGTCGATGAGCGGGTTCAGGTAGAAGTCCGATACGTAGCCGCATCCGACGACCGCGATTCCGGTGGAGGGACGGCTCACAGGGCGCTCCTCGTCGTTTCGGGGGTGGTTCCGGTGGAGGGTGGACCGGGCAGGGCGGAGATGGCGGCGCCCACCTGGGCGGTGACCGCCTGGAAGGAGAAGCGTCGTGTGACGAGTTCGTGTCCGGCGGTCCGCAGCCGGCGGGTGAGCGCTCGGTCGGACCGCAACCGCTCGAAGGCGGCCGCGAACTCGTCCGGTCGGTCGGCCCGCAGGTAGTGAAGCCCATGGACGAGGCCGAGCCCTTCCACGCCCTTGGCCGTCGAGACGACGGGAGCGCCGAGCGCGAACGCCTCGAGCACCTTGAACCTGGTGCCTCCGCCGACCTGAAGCGGGATGAGGAGCGCACTCCGTCCGATCAGCTCGCTCAAGTCGTCGGGGTCGGGGAGAACACGCAGGCCCGGTGTCGTCTCCACGGCCTGTGACAACCAGTCCGGGCAGCGCGCGCCCGCGATGACGAGTGGCAGTGCGGACGGGGCCCCGCGCAGGAGCGGCAGGACCTCTTCCACCAGTGTGCGCACGGCCTGTTCATTGGGCCCGTAACTGATCAGGCCGGTGAAGGCGGCGGCCTCGATCTCGTTCTCGGGCACGGTGGCGGTCGTCACCGGGATCGCGTTGCTCACCACGTGGACGGCGTCGGATCGGCTGGAGCCGTGGAGCTTCAGCAGCGTTTCCCGGTCGTGCCCACTACAGACCCAGACCCCGGCGGCCTGCCGCAGGACCTTCTCCTCGACCGCGAAGATCTGCCGGGTGTGCTCCTCCGTGTACCGGCTTGCCATCCGGTGGGCAGCCAGCTCCTGCCGGAGCGTGTACTCGACGTTGTGCATGTCGTCCACGACCGGGACACCGGTGCGGAGTCTGATCTGTTCGGCGTACCGATGCAGCCGCAGCTCACTGGCAACCACGAAGGAGGGGGCCTCGGCCACCACACGTGAGACCAGGTGCTCGCTCTGTATCGGGCAGTAGGAGGTGGCGAACGGGTCCTCGAGGCCGTCGATGTCCTGGACGTCCCCCTTCGGGTGCTGACACATGAGGTCAGGGGACGCGCAGGTCACGGGGTAGTACTCGGTCGGCAGGAACGCTGAGAGCGCGGAGTGCAGAGCGCGCCACCGCATGGGGGCTCCGCCGCCGCGGTCGGCCAGGTCCCCGGGGGCCAGGAGCATCGCTTTCGTCGCGCTGTCCGCGCTGCCGCCCTGACTGCTCACAGCTGCCTCCCTGTGGTGGTGGCCGCCCCCGGGCGGTCGGCGAGCCAGAGCCTGTACCGTGCGGCCAGCTCGTCGTTGAGGGCCGTGGCCTGGCGTCGTGGACCGGGGTCGGTGAACTCTGCTGCACGTGTGTGGATGCCGAGCAGCTCAAAGGTGGAACTGAGTACCGATTCTCGCCGGTCCACCAGGTCCTCGTACGTCACGCTGAGCGTCGGGAACCGGGTATCGGCGAGCCAGTCGGACCAGGTGGAGTGATGCCGCCGGATCGCGGTGATGAGTTGGTGCACCTCGGCCGAATCGAAAAGGTCCGCGGTGAGCTCCTCCGGGTTCGTGACGAGGGCCGCAGGCGGACCCTCGCGCCACCAGGTCGTCGTCGTGGGGACCCGCCGCGGTGCCACCCCCGGCACATCCACGAATATTCCGGTTCGGCTCGCGATGATCATCGAGACCGCCTGGGCGACCACGTCCCTGCGGCTGACCGTGATGATGCGGACGTCGTCGCGGTAGCCGTCGGGGAGCAGGTCGACCGGAGAGGCCATCTGGCCGGTTTTCAGCAGTGGCTCCAGGTGGTAGAGGAAGACCTTGACCCCGAACCGGTTTCCGGAACCGGTCCGGCCGAGCAGCGCACGCTGGTAGGCCGCCCAGTCCGTCGCTCTGGGCGCCCCCGGGCGCGAGTCCGGATGCGCGAGTTCCTGGGCGGCCAGGTTCTCGTGCAGGGAGGAGGTCCCGTACCACTCGGCGGGTTCACCGGCCTGTCCCGTGGCGTGCAGGGCATGGCAGAGGAGGTTGGTACCCGTGCGTGGTGAGCCCAGGACGAGGTAGCCGATTCTTCCCCCGTGTGCGCCTCTCATGCCTCACTCCTCCTCGTTCCCGGAGCCGACGCCGTCGAGCGCGCGTCTCCCGGCCGCGATGACCCGTTCGACACGATCCTCCGTCAACCCCGGATACACCGGCAGGCAGACATGCGTGCTCGCGAAGCGGTCGGTCTCCGGTAGCTCCTCGGGCGTGGAGCGGTCGGCGGACGCGGGTTGCCTGTGTATGGGCAGGGCATGACCGGTGAGCGGACCGGGTAGTTCCACGAGCTGCTCGGCGAGCGCTGCCGCGAAGTCGTCGCGGTGCCGCTCGGTGGGGAGTTCGAGCCAGTACTTGTAGTGGTTCGGCCGGACCTGCGGGGGGACCGGCCGGCGGTGGGGACCGAAGGCGGCGTCGTACCTGGCGGCGATGGCCCGCCGTGCGGCGAGGCGCTCGTCGAGTCGGTCGAACTGGACCAGCCCCAGGGCGGCCTGGAACTCGGTCATCCTGGCGTTGGTGCCGAAAATTCGGTGGACCCCGTCCGGAGAGCGGCCCTGATCGCCCAACAGCCGCACCAGTCGGGCCAGGTCGGGGTCGTCGGTGACCACGGCGCCGCCTTCACCCGTGGTCAGTACCTTGCGTGCGTAGAAGGAGAAGGTCGCCGCCACCCCCCAACTTCCCGGCGCCCGTCCGTCGTGCAGGCTGCCGAGGGCCTGTGCCGCGTCCTCGATCAGCCGCAGCCCCCTCTCCCGGCACAGCCGCGCCACGTCGTCCAGGTGTCCGCTGATCAGTCCGCCCAGGTGGGTGACCAGCACGGCGGTGGTCGCCGGTCCGAGCGCGGCCTCCACCTGGGCGGCTGTCGGCCCGAGCTGGTCCGGGGCCATGTCGACGAACCTCACGTGGGCGCCGACGGAGGCCACGGCCGCGGCACTGGCGATGAAGCTGCCCGATTGGACGAGGACCTCGTGTCCGGGCCCGACCCCGAGGGCGCGTAGGACCAGCTCGAGTGCTGCGGTGCCGTTCGCCACGGCGACCGCGGCTCTCCGGCCGGTGTACTCGCGCAGCGCACCCTCGAACTCGGAGACCTGCGGTCCCGCGGTGAGGTCCCCCCCGGTGAGTGCCGACCTCATCCGTTCCACCACGGCGTCGACGTCGGCTTCGTCCAGGGAGAGCTCATGGGACGCCACCGCCGTCGGCTCTCGGGTTTCGTATGAGGTCAACGGGCGTCTCCCACAGGTGAGTCGAGCTTGTGTAAAACGTTCAGCACTTCGCCGACCAGGTGCTGGTGCGTGAGCAGGGCCGCCTCGTCGGTGATCAGGTGCTCGAACCGGTCCAGAGCGAGCCGGTACTTCGACCGCGGAACCGCCGACGGCGTGTGGCCGGGGGCAGGAGGGGTCTCCAGGAGCGGCCCGTCGACCATTTCGCTGTCGAGCACCAGCCGGCCGCGTGAGCCGGTGATGACCACAGGGGGCGCGCCGCGTGGCTCCGCGTAGCGGAAGTCGGCGTGCAGCGGTACAGAGGTTCCTTCGACGCTGAAGCTGCCCGTCAGTACGTGTCCGGCTTCGGGGGTGTCGTCGACTTCCCATGCCACCTGTTGAAGGGGTCCGAAGAGGCCCACCAACAAGGTGAGCGGGTAGGGGCCGAAATCCCGCGCGGGTCCGGCCCCGGGGCCGAGGAACCATGCCCGCCGCGGCTCGACGGCGCCGTTCACGTAGGGTCCGGTCTTGGCGAAGTCGACTCTGACGTCGGTGATCTGCCCCAGACTTCCGTCCCCCCAGAGTCGTCGAATCGTTTCGATGCTCCGACCGGAGGCGGTGAACGGTGCTCCTGCCACCGCGAGGCCCCTGGCGCGGGCCCGGGCGCACAGGTCGAGCCACGTCCGGGCGGTGGGCGCCGGCGGCTTCTCGACCAGGACGTGGTAGCCGTGGGCCACAGCGGCCTCGGCCAACGTGAGGTGACTGGGAATGGGGGAAAGGATAATCGCTTGGTCGCCTGGTGCTGCGGGCGGTAATTCGGCCAATGCATCAAGCCCGATTCGCGTGGCATCGGCACGCGCGTCCTCGGAAGTGTCGACCACCTTCACGCGGGTGTCCGATTTGGCGAGAAGGGGTAGGTAAGCGTTTCGCGCCACATGCCCGAATCCGACTATGACAGTGGTTTTCCCGGTCATCGGATTTCCCCTCGGGGGCGTTCGTCGCTGGCTGCGGACACGATGCCTAAAATATCGGTCAAACTGTTGATGCGTAGGGTTTCGGGGATCTCTGGTCTCAGGCGGTGAGGGTCGTACAGCAGGCATCTGCCAATGCCGGCGGCCCAGGCTCCGAGGAGGTCGTTGATGAGGCCGTCACCGACGAAGCACGCCTCGGACGGAAGAACGCCAGCCGTGTGGCAGGCGGCCCGGAAGATCTCGCCGTCCGGTTTCTCGACGCCGAACACCGTTGAGTCCATTGCGGCGCCGAAGAATTCGGCCAGGCCCGTCCTGGCCAGCTGTGCGGCGAGGCCGCCGTCGTCGTTGGCCACCGCTACCAGTGTCACTCCGGACGCCCGCAGCGCGGCGAGCACCGGTTTGGCGTCCGGTGCGAGACGGCTGTACAGATCGGGTCGCTGTACCGCCTCCTTGAAGGCGGCGCATGCCGGGGTGCTCGGGACGTCGAGCAGCTGGGCCCAGCGCATCGCCTCCTTGCCGAGGTCGTCCTGCCCGAGCGGAAGCCGCTCCCGACTCGCCTCGAGGGACAGCAGGAAGGCTGCCGATGCGTCGTGCTCCGCGACACCGGAGACGCCGTGCCGGGTCAGGCAGGCGGTCAGGACCGCCGGATCGATATGGATCAGGGTGGACCCTACATCGAACAGCACGGCGCTCGGCCGACCGTCAATCAACACGACCTCCCCGGGTGGAAGCCGGACGAGGATGCACAGACATAATTCTGTTCAAGCTCGGCAAACCTATCTGCTCGAAGGCGCATTGGCTCCACTCCGGCTGGGGTCGGATGGTGGAACCTTTCCTGAGACAGTTGTGGTTCTGCGTGTATCTGACCGCGGGGCGCTGATATCGGCCAGGCCGTTCTGGACGAGGGGGCGATGTCGGGCTGCCGGGGGCGTGCATTAACCCCTACGAGATCAGGAAGTTACCATATCCGGCGTATGGTTCTCTAGAGTGAAAAGGAGAAACTATTCGGGATCCCCGGTCGGGAAGCTGCTCGGTGTGCGCCTATGAGCAGACCTTTTCAAAACGAAGTCGCAGGTCACGACCCCGTGTCGGAGAGAGGAGGCCGCCCCCGGCGGCAAGGGCCCTTGGTGGGGCGGCCAGGGAGGCCTGAGACGTCACGGGCCCCGGTGCCGCGTTGTCGGGCGGCTCGGCCGCGCCCTGCCGCCCTCCGTGCGTACGGGGGCGGCCACCGCACCCGGAGTGCCGGGGCGGGGAACCTCCGCCCACCTCCCCCGTGAGGGCGCCGGCGAGCCCGGCTCCTCCCGCTGCACGCCCCGACGGGGCCCTCCGGCCGCGCCCTCCCGCCTGCGCGGGTCAGAGGTCCAGGACGGTCTGGCCCGGGGTCTGGCGGTCGCGTTCGCCGCGGCCGCGCCCCAGGCAGCGGCGGCACGTGACGGGGCCGGCCGCGGCGGTCAGCCGGAGGGGGTCGACGGCCGCGTGGCAGGCGATGGCGGGCACGGCCACACCGGCCCACATGTGCGTGGCGAGCTTGTGCACCACGTCCCCGCGTCCGATCCGGACGCCGGAGGCGTGGGCGAGCTCCTCGCGGCGCCGGCGGAGCGTGGCGGCCAGGTGTTCGACGTCGGGCTCGGGGATGCGCGGCTGGTCAGGGTCGGTCATGACTCCAGCATCGCCCACGGGGGTGACCGTCGGGGACGGGGAGCGCGCCCGCGGCGGCCCCGCCCCGCGAACGCCGGCGGCCCCGCGTCC